>JBGQLF010000273.1:0-9403 GCA_041499985.1 Gemmataceae bacterium | reverse complement strand
GGACCAGCAGCCCAACAATGTCGATGCCTTCCGAGGCCTGGCCGTCTTACACTACGACCTCGGCAACCTGGGCCAGGCGATCGCTCATCTGGAGCAAGTGGCGCACCTGGATGCGCAGGACGGCCGGCCGTACCGCCAGATCGGACTTATTTGCAAAGATCTCCAGCGGAAGGCCGAAGCAACGGCCGCTTACCGGGAGGCACTGCGCCGCAACCTTAGCCCCAAGGTACGGCAGGAAGTCCGCCTCGAGTTGGCCGAGACGCTGGTCCAACAGCTTGATTATCCAGCGACCTTACAGGTCCTGGATGACCCGGAAGCGGATCGGCCCGAAAACACCCAGGCGCTGGGGCTGCGCGGCGAATGTCTGTGGGGATTGGGGCGCGTAGACGAGGTGCGCACGCTGCTCGATCAAGCTCTTTCGCAATACCCCTCCGACGGCCATCTCCTTCGTCTTCGTGGGCAGGTTTACCTCAACGATCGAAAACCGGCACGAGCGGCCGCGCTGCTCGAACACGCGATAGCGCTAGATGCGCAAGACCACTTTAGTCATTACCAGTTGGCGCTCGCCTTCACGCAACTGGGCCGGACGAAGGACGCCGCCGGTCAGCAGGAGCAGGTGAAGGAAATCCTTGGTCGGCTGGAGCAGCTGACCAGACTCTCCAAGGAAGCAATGGCCAAACCCTGGGACGCGGACGTGCGCCAGCGGCTGGCCGAAGCCTGCGCTCAGGCAGGCCGAGCCGATCTGGCTGAAATGTGGCGCCGGGCGGCCAAGGCATGTCTCCCTTGAACCGATCCTTAGGCAGGGCGGGTGCGCCAGGAGGGCGATGCCACGGCCCTAACCGCTTGTTGCCGCTATCGCGGGTTTGGGCAAACATCCATGGATGCAACACCTTGGGAGATACCCTTTTACGGACCTTGTGGGGTGGGTGAGGTGGCTGCCCCCCCTACATTCAGATCCACAGTCTGTCGTCCGTCCGACGAAAGCTCATCACAGCAAACGAGTTGCGCCTCTAGCCCACCCCAACTGGCCCCGCCACTGGCCCCGAACGCACTCAGCGAGCCAGACTTGGCCCGACTCTGCTCGGCTTGGCCGACTCTCCCCCACCATATCAAAGCTGCCATCCTGGCGCTGGTGGCGACCGCCCGATGAACCTGTCATTGTCTGCCATCCATTGCCACCGAGCCGAGTTGCCCTCGACGGAACAGCCGGCCGGGACTACTTTCAGGGACACCTTTGGGATTGCCAGGATTGCTTCTGCTGTGTCCTGTCTCATGGAGAGGCTTTGGCCGCTAAGCGATAATCTCGCGGATGACTCTCCCATGCACGTCGGTCAGCCGGAAATCGCGACCGGCATACCGGAAGGTCAAGCGTTCATGATCCAATCCCAGCAGGTGCAAGATGGTCGCCTGAAGATCGTGAATATGAACGCGGTTCTCGATCGGGTGAAAGCCTAGCTCGTCCGTAGCTCCGTGGATGAGGCCGGACTTGATCCCGCCGCCGGCAAGCCACATGCTGAAGGCCTGGGGATGGTGATCTCGGCCCAGGCGCGTGCCGCGCGCGGGATTGGTCTCTACCATGGGCGTCCGGCCAAATTCACCGCCCCAGATCACCAGCGTTTGGTCCAGGAGGCCGTGTTGCTTGAGGTCCTTGATGAGCGCGGCCGACGCCCGGTCCGTCGCACCGCAGTTGGTGCGCAGGTTGCCGATCACATCACTGTGGGCATCCCAGCCCTCATGGTAGATGTTGACAAAACGCACGCCGCGCTCGATCATCCGCCGCGCCAGCAGACAAGCGCGGGCGAAAGAGGGCTTGGCCGGATCGACGCCATACAGGTCCAGGATTGCCTTGGATTCGCCCTGCAGGTCCATCAACTCGGGTGCCGACATCTGGAGTCGGCCGGCCATCTCATAGGAAGCGATGCGCGTCGCGATCTCCGGATCGCCTTCGGTGTCCAGTCGCTGATGGTTCAAGGCACCGATGAGGTCCAGCGACTCGCGTTGCAGCCGGGCATCGATCCCGCTCGGGCTGGTCACGTTGAGGATCGGGTCTCCCTGGTTTCGCAGACGAACGCCCGCATAGACGCTCGGGAGAAACCCACTCGACCAGTTGGCCGCCCCGCCGCTAATTCCCGCGCCGGTGGACATCACCACGAAGGCTGGCAGCTCGCTGGTCTCGGCGCCAAGCCCGTACGTCGCCCAGGAGCCGATGCTGGGCCGTCCCGGTTGAGCGAAGCCCGTATTCAGAAAAATTTGCGCGGGGGCGTGGTTGAACTGGTCGGTATGGACTGCCCGGAGAAGGCAAATGTCGTCCACGACCGTGGCCAGGTGCGGCAAGACTTCCGATAGCTCCGTACCGCACTGGCCATGCTTGTGGAACTTGTATTGCGGACCCAGACACGCGGCATCCTGCCGGATGAAGGCGTACCGTTGTCCCTTGATGATCTCGGGCGGGATCGGCTTGCCTTCATATTTCGCCAGCGTCGGCTTGGGGTCGAACAGATCGAGCTGGCTGGGAGCGCCGGCCATGAACAGGTGAATCACCGCTTTGGCCTTGGGTGCGAAATGCGGTTTTCGGGGAGCAAGCGGATGCGCCGCCGGGCTGGGTCCAGTCCCTCCCCGGACGGGGCCAGCGCTGCTCAGCAGCGAGGCCAGCGCGATCTTGCCCACGCCCACGCCACATTCGCGGAAGAAATGGCGGCGGGTGACCTTCAGGAGATGCTGTTGCAGCGCGTCCATAGACAGACTCTCAGTCTTTGGTGATGGTCTCATCGAGATTGAGCACGACACGAGCTACCAGCGTCCAGACGGCACGTGCCTGGGCATCTCCCTCACCGGGGCCAGCTACGGTCGCGGCGTCCAGTTCCTTGTTGCGGAAGCGCTGCATCTGGGATTGCGCGAAGTCCACGAGCATGTTCAATTCCTGCTCGCTGGGCAGCCGGACCAGGCAGCGGCGGAAGAGTTCGGTGGCACGGATTTCGTCGGAGCCTTGCTGCGCGGCGGCAAGGCGTCCGAGTGCTTGCGCGGCCTCGACGAAGACCGCATCGTTGAGGAGTGTCAGCGCCTGGAGGGGATTGTTGGAAACCTCACGGCGCGCCACGCACGCTTCGCCGCTCGGGGCGTCGAAGGTGCTGAACATGGCGTACGGCGCGGTGCGCTTGCTGAAGGTGTACAGACCGCGCCGGCAGCGGTCGGCGCCCGCGCTGACCGTCCAGGTGAGGGCTCGGTAAGGTCCTTCCGTCGAAACTCCCGGCGGCTGGGGCGGAAAGACGCTGGGCCCGCCGATCTTCGGTGCGAGCAAGCCGCTCATCTGCAAGACCGCGTCGCGCACCAACTCCGCTTCGAGACGCATCCGTGGGCCGCGGGCCAGAAGCTTGTTGTGCGGGTCCTTTGCCAGCAATTCCGGCGTCGTCCGGGAGGCTTGTCGGTAGGTCGCACTGGTCACGATCAGCCGGTGCATCTGCTTCATGGACCAACCCCGCCTGACCAACTCGACCGCCAGCCAATCGAGCAACTCGGCATGCGTCGGCGCTTCGCCCTGGAAGCCAAAGTCCTCCGTGGTTGCCACGATCCCACGGCCGAAGAACGTCGCCCATTGACGATTCATGACAACCCGTCCGACCAAGGGGTTCTCGGAACCCACAAGCCACCGGGCGAAGGTCAGCCGGCTGTGTGGCGCTCCCGGGGGCAGGGGCGGCAGGATGGAGAGGACGTCTGGCTCGACGCGCTCCGCCGCTTTGAGGAACTCGCCCCGGTCGTGCACGTGCGTGGGCCGTGTTTCCGACGCTGGTCGTTCGGCCAGGACCAGGGTCGTCGGATAAGGCGGCATCTGGCCTTCCAATTGGCGGATAGCCTCGCGCTCGGCAGCCAGTTCGGGTGCCACGGAGAGGTAGTGCCGCAACAGGCGTTCACGCTGTTCCGCAGAGAGCCCCTCGGGGGGAAGCAGCAGCAGGTCCTCGATCTCCGCGGGCAACTCGCTCGCCTCCACCGGGCGCGTGTCGGTTGTGACCGCCAAGCGGAAGCGTCCCAGAGCGGCCGCGTAGTACTGTTCAAAGACCATTTGGAGCACCAGTTCGTCGGCTCCTGCGAGGGAGGCGGCCAGGTTGAAGACGGCGACCTGTGCTTTTCCCTGGCCGCCATTGATGGACCAGCCGCTCTGGGGATTGCCGTCGATGGCATGGGTAATCTGGTTCTTCCCGGCGGCGTGGGTACTGGTGGCGTGCTTGAAGGTCAGCGGTTGGCCGTCGGCCCGGAGGGTCAGCTCACTCAGGAAGAAATCGCCCAACGGGCCCTCGTAGTAGACGCGCCCGGGCCCACGCCCCGGCAGACTGTCGTGGGGCAAGGCTTCCAAACGAAGCGCGGTGATACCGCGGAGGTTCGTGCAGTATTTCAACTCGTAGACGTCGCGCTTGGTCTGGTCGCTACTCGCCAGCACTGAATCGTCGTCCAGGACCTTCAATAGGGGCAGGTTGGCTTTCGCCTCCACGGGTCGTAACACCGTCCAGCGGACGGCCCGGGCGCGCGCTCGTTGGAGCCAGGCGTTGAATTGGCTCTCCAGGTGCTCGCGCCGGCGGACCTCAAGAGGCTGCTTATCTTCCCCGCGCTGTCCCAGGCTCAAACGGAGTCGGCCAATCGTGTGCTGCGTTCCATGCTGCTGATCGAGTCCGATGGTCCAGCGCGTGCTGCTGGCTCCACTAACCGGCTGTTTCAACGCGAACGTGGCGGTGCGCGGGACGTTCCACTTCCCCGGGCCCTGGATGGCCCAGCCTGTGGCAGCTTTCCCATCGATCGCGTGTATCACGGGGAATCCCTCCTGCGCGAAGTCCGTCTCAGCGCGGATGAGCTTGACCGGCTGGCGCTCGTCTGGCGCATCCCGTCGCGCGGTGGTGATCCGGATCTCACTGAGGACAAAGTTCCCGTGCGGCGTCCGCCCCGGCCCCGTGCTGGGGAGCGCCGGATCGGTCAGCACTTCCAGACGAAGCGCGGCCACGTCGGCCACCTCGCTGTCGAGCACCAGGGTGTAGGTGTCCTTGTCTGGATTCGTGCCCGAGAAGCGGACAGAGCCGTCGTCCAGCTTCTCGGCCGTAGCGCCGCCCGCAGAGACGGCGCTCGTCAGCGGTGCGACGGTCCAGTGATACGTGTCCTTCGGAGGGAAGCGATTGGCCAGATCCTCGCGAAGGGCCTGGATCTGCTTTTCGATGCGGGCCCGCCGCTGTACGATTTCGGGCGGGTGGACTTCCAAAGTCGGTTCATCCGCATTGTTCAGACAGGCCATGAACTGATAGTACTCCCGCTGGGGGATCGGGTCGTACTTGTGGGTGTGGCATTGCGCACACATGACGGTGAGGCCCAGCCAGGTCGTACCCGTGGTGGCCACGCGATCCGTCATGGCGTGAAAGCGAAACTCCAGGGGGTCGATCCCTCCCTCCTCGTTGAGCATCGTATTGCGGTGGAAGCCGGTGGCGATCCGTTGTTCCGGCGTGGCGCCGGGCAGCAGGTCGCCGGCGATCTGTTCGATGGTGAACTGATCGAAGGGCAGGTCCCGGTTCAGCGCCGCAATGACCCAGTCCCGATAGGGCCATATCGAACGCACGCGGTCCTTTTCATAGCCATTGGTATCGGCATACCGGGCTAGGTCGAGCCAGCGCCGGGCCCAGCGTTCGCCATAATGGGGCGAGGCCAGTAGTCCATCGACCACCTTCTCATAGGCATCGGCCGAGCGGTCGTTGAGGAAGGCGTCTGCCTCCGAAGGGGTTGGCGGCAGACCGATCAGGTCCAGGTAGAGCCGTCGCACCAGTTTGGGGCGATCCGCCGGCGGCATGGGCCGCAGCCCCGCGGCCTCCATGCGGGCGAGGACGAAGAAATCAATCTCGTTCAGCGGCCAGCCGGCTTGCTGGACGTGCGGCAGCGGTGCTTGCCGCGGTGGAACAAAGGCCCAGTGCTGCTTGTATTCCGCTCCTGCCTCGATCCAACGGCGCAGGACCTGCTTGTCGCGCTGCGAAAGCGGATTCTTGGCGCCGGGCGGCGGCATGACCTCATGTTCTGCGGCGGCCCCGATGCGCCGGATCAACTCGCTCTCATCGGGCTGGCCGGGAACGATGATGCACTGCCCGGATTTCCCCTCGCGGAGGGCCTCTTCGCGCACGTCGAGACGCAGCTTCGCCTTTCGGGCCTTGTCGTCCGGTCCGTGGCACTTGAAGCAGTGCCGCGCCAGGATCGGGCGAACGTCGTGGCTGAAATCAATACCGTCACCCGGGCCAGTCTTTCCTTCGTCCGCGGCAACAGCCGATCTGCCACCCAAGGCGGCCAGGACCGCCATTCCCAAGAGTAGCTGACACAACTTCATGGGGCATTCTCGCCAGGTTTGCCAGCCAGGCCGCCCGAGTGTTGTAGCAGGCCCGGAGTTGATCTTGAATCCTACCGCTCCCAGATCAACAGCTTCTGGGGCTTCGGCTTCGACTCCACGGGCTGAGGTTACCTTCTCGAAGGAACGAGATCCACGATTATTCCGCCTTGGCGGCCTCGGGAACGCGCTGGGAGACAACTCATAACAGCCACTTCCCCATGGTGGTAATTTCTGCACGGTAGCTAGACCACGCGCGAGCGGATTTGCGAGCCGTTCATCAGTCGGCGGGTGTGCCAGGCGCAGGTGGTAAACAGACGAAGCCGGCGACCGCCGCCGGCCGTTACCCTCCCCAAGCCCCAGAGACACTGGTACTTCCGGCATCGCTCGGGGCTCACTGGCCCCAGCGTCGATGACTGATCCCGATTTGGCCTGCATTGTCGCGGCTTGGCCTGACCTGTCGGCGCCGATCCGCCGGGCATGCTTGTGATAATCGGCGTTGGCGCAAACATTCACTTGCCGGGCTCCGGAGCAGATCAGCACGACTCCTTTGCATACCCGAAGAACCCGTCATTTAGAACCGTATTTCGATGTCGTCGTGCGGCTGGCGTTCCGTCTTGATTGCCCTAATATGAGTAAACTTCCATCTGTCTTCTACGCTGACGATCGCGAATCCGAGCCCTTCTAGCGCCTTGGCAAAGCGATTCCTGTCGGTGAAGCGTGACGTCGCCTCAATGACGTGGAGCTGGCCGTCAAGCTTGAGCGTGCGATTCGCCTCGCGAAGGTACTCGACGAAGTTTGCTCCCATGAGCGACAGTGAAAAGATTGCCACGTCGAGCGTCTCGTCATCGAGCGGGACGTGGGCCATGTCGCAAGCGACCACGTCGTCATTCACGGCCACATGGTCGAAACTATGGACGCTGTGCCGGTCGGCCACTGCCTCGGCGAGCTTGGCCTCGCCACAGCCGAAGTCGCCGATAACATAGCCGCTCCGCAGCTGGCACCAGCGGATCATCTCTTCGTAGGGCACGACCGTCCAGTCCTTGCGGGCCTCGCGATACAGTGTATGGTACTGCGCCCATTCCTCGGGGTTCGCCTCGAGACGCGAGTGAGTGACTTCGCTAGCGCCCTGGTTCCAGGTGCGGTTCATGGCGGAGAAGTCCCCGTAGCGTCGCCGGCGCTGCTTTACGTCGGCCCCGTCCGTGTCGGGAAGCGGGACCACAATCCTGGTACGGCTGATAACTTCAACCGCGCCAACATTGAGGCGTTCCAGCCAGGCCATGACGTCCTGGTAAACCTGGGCCGGCGACCGTAGGTGTCCCTCCGGTACCACGCCATCGACAGCGGCATCGGCGATGGATTTCTGGCCGGGTCGCCGTGGGGATTACTCCCCACGGCTCCCACAGATCCGGACTTGCCCAATTAAGGCATCCGGCTCGTCAAGTCACGGGCTCGCTGCGCGCGGTGACACCTGCCAAGGCGGTGGAGGCAACGGAAACACCTTCAGCAGCCGGTTCAGCCGCTCCCAGCTGAACTGCCCGCGCCGTTGCCGACGGGACAGCCACTTCTGCCACAGACGCACCGCTTCAGAGCGGAACCGTTGCAGGCAACGGAGGTTGCCCACCACGCCCCCGTAGTACGCCTAGCACCAAATGGTAGATCCGGGGTTTTCCGTGAACAATGAACCGCTACGCTTTCCTCCGAACCGGCAGTTCTCCGGCCGGCTTTCATGTTTGCCCCGAGGAAAGCGTGCCGCCGCATTGTTTGCCGAAATCAGAGACTGTCGCATCAGGGGCGGCGCAATAACGGCGCGCGGTTTGCACAAATTATTCTCTTGACGGAGGTTGCGTCAGGAGGTGAGCCATGATAGGTCCAGGGGAATATGTGCCGGATGTCACGGAGGGGATCAGCAACGTTGAGGACCTGCCCCAAGCCAAGGTAGTGCGGCGCAGTCGGAACTACCCCAGCCGGCGCTGCCCGCGCTGTGGCAAGCGTGCTGGACGCCGCAGCCTCGGCAGACGCACCCTGCATGACTTGGGAGACGTGCTGGCCAACCGGCCCATCGACCTGGTCGTTACCTACTCCAAGCCTAAGTGCCCTCACTGCAACCTGCGTTTCGCGGCTGACCTGGCCGACCTGGCCGTGCCCAAGTGCCAGTACACCAAGTGTGTCCAAGACCTGGCCGTGCGTCTGGTGGCTGAGGACGGCCTGCCCTATCGCTCGGCCTCCTGGCACCTCTGGCGCGACCACCGCGTCTTCGTCCCCTTCGCCACCATCGAAAACTGGCTTGAGGCCTCGGGGGAAAAAAAATCTGAGCACCATGCAGACCACCTATCTGGACGAGGCTCTCGCTGGCTTCAGCGGCTATCTTGCCATCGACGAGGTCTATGACGGCCCTTTCTGCGTGCTCAGCATTGTCGATAACCGCCTCTTCCGCCGCTTGGCTTTCCGCGTCCTGGAACAGGACCCCGACCAGGACGACGTGCGCTCCTTTTTGGCCGACTTCAAGGCCCAACTGGACCTTCGCTCGCTGGTGGTGCGGGGGATCACCACTGATGGCTCGTCGCTGTACCCCAAGGTACTCAAGGAGTTGTGGCCAGCGGCACCGCACCAAATCTGTGTCTTCCACGTTGTGAAGGAGATAACCAAGGCGGTGCTGCACGCTCGGGCCAAGCTTCGCAAGGAACTGGCCAAGCAGGTCCCCAAGTTGCCGCGCGGCCGGCCACGCCAGGACAAAGAGTCTCTGGCCAAGGCGCGCAAGGCCAAACGGCTGAAGGAGAGGTTGGCAGAGCTGTTTGCACAGCGCTACCTGTTTGTGCGGCGGCGGCTGACCAAGGCCCAGCAGAAAGTGCTGGCCCGCTTGATGCGTGGGCGGCCGCAACTGCGGGCTTTGCGGGGGATAATGACCGAGGTCTACCAGTTGTTCGACCGGCGCTGCCGCACAGTCACGGCGTTGAAGAAGCTGAGCAAGTTGAGGCATGGTTCCGATTGGCTGTGTTCTGGGTCACACCGTTGTGGCGGCAAGTTTTCAACTTGCCGGGACACCCTGGCAAGTTGAAAACT
>JBGQLF010000272.1:0-9419 GCA_041499985.1 Gemmataceae bacterium | reverse complement strand
TCTGTCCTCTGTCCTCTGAGAAGCGAAAGGACAATCATGATCCTCACGCGCCCGCGATTCGTCTCCCTCCGCACCGCTAGTCCTTGCCTGGGTCTGAGCGCCCTGCTTTTCCTGATCGGGTGTGGAGACAGCCACATCAAGACCTTCCCAGTTGAGGGAGCGATCACCTACAAGGGTAAGCCTGTGCCCGGGGGCTCGATCATGTTCCAGCCGAAGGATGCCAAGGAAGCCCCGGCCGCAACCGCCGACATCAAGAACGGCCGGTACGTCCTCAAGACCTACAAGGACGGCGATGGGGCCGTCCTGGGCCAGCACACCGTGACGGTCATCTCCCTGGAGGACCAGACCGGGCGGCTACCGGAAGATCGCAACCCTTTGCCGCCCGCGGTCGTGCCCCTGAAGTACAGCTTTGCCGACAAGTCCGGCCTCACGGCCGTGGTCGAGAACAAGAAGAACACCATCGACTTTGATCTGAAGTAGGCGCTTGAGCCACGAAGGAGCGGTCAGGGGCTGCTCCTCATTCCTTCTCCAGGACGACTGCCGCACCATCGGGAACGCCGCGCAGTTGGGCCACATCGCCCAGCACGCGGCCCAGAGGATTCACCGGGCTGGCTGCTTGGGGCTGTTCATCGGACGAGGCGGGCGTTCGGCCGAAGAAGATGCAGAACGCCTGCCCGGGTGGCCAGTAAGCCAGTTCTCCCACTTCCATTTCAGCGCGAGCTTCGGGAGCCTCGTCCTGGCGCACTGGGATGCGAAAGTAGATTTCGTCACCCCAGCGGTTCGCCTTGCCTCGGATCGGCAGAGCCGCCGCCACGGCGGCTGCCGTGGGCGAGTCGTTGAGTTCCGCCGCCAGCAGCACGGCTCCCGCTTTGATTCGGATTGCCTGGCCCATGGATCGTACCCCTTGCGAGAACCAACTTCCACCGCGGGCCCGAAGCGGGACGAATCTTCGCCTGGAAGTTCTGCCCGCGGCGAAGCTTGTTCTACCATAAAGCAGTAGGCATGCAACGCCCCTCACATACCGTTTGACAAGCCACCGGGTTTTGCGAGACAATGCCTTCTGCGGAGACTACCGGGCGTCACCGCCGACTGGCCCTCGTACTGAGAAACAGACATGACGGAAATCGACCTCGACCCACAACCTGTCCCGCTTCGCCGCGACACCACAGGTGTCTGGCGCGTGGCCGGTACCCGTGTACCGCTGGAACGTGTCATCGAGTCCTACCAGGCCGGCCGCACTCCCGAACAGATCGCCGAGGCTTTCGACACCCTCCCCGTCGCCGCCGTCTACCAGGTGATCGGCTACTACCTGAGCCAGAAGGACACCGTCGACGCCTACCTACGGGAGGCCGAAGCCCAAGGCGACCAGGTCCGGCAGTGGATCGAAGACCGGCAGCAGCCGAGCCACGCCACTTTCAAGGAGACCGTCCGCGCACGCCACGCGCCGGCGGGGAACGGCCATGCACCGACTGGCCAGTGACGAGGACTTCAACGGCCGCATCGTTGCCGCGCTGCGGCGGCGCGATCCCACGCTCGACCTGGAGCGTGTGCAAGATGCCGGCCTGCGGAGCGCCCCCGATCCCGTGCTCCTGGCTTGGGCCGCCACGGAAGGCCGTGTCCTGCTCACGCACGACCGCCGCACCATGCCGCGCCACGCTTACGACCGGGTCACGGGCGGTTTGCCGATGCCGGGGGTCTTGGTCGTCCGCAACGACGAGAATGCTATCGGTGCCTTGGTCGAAGAGATCTTGATTGTCCTTCGCTGCACAACGCCGGATGAGTTACGCGACCGCGTCTGGTATCTGCCACTCTAGACCTGGCATGCTGTCGCAGCCGTCCCACGCCTGAAAAAGGAATACCCCCATGAAAACCCTCACCGCAGTAGCCTGTTTCGCTCTGGTGGTCGGGATCGGCTGGGCCCAACAGAATCGCCTGCCCCAGGAGGAGGCGAAGCAGTACGCCCGACCCTGCGCCGAGCAGGCCGCCCTGCTGGACGACGCCCAGATCAAGACCGACGTCGACCCGGACAAGCCTTGTGCCGAGCGCGGCGAAGGCGGCGGCGCGATGGTCATTCCCGAGAAACAGCTGGCGGCGCCGATGTTACTCCACGCGGGTAAAGATGTAACTCCCGTGGGCCAGCTCTGGTTGCGCAAGTGGACCCTGGTACTCGATGGCCAGGCGCTGCCCAAGGATCGGCTGCGCATGGTGACCGTTAACCTGGACAATCAAGATCGACCCATGCCGCTGTTCTTGCTGGGAGCACGTCGCGGCGCGGCGAAAGACCTGGAACTGGTTCTCTATGCCAAGGAAAGCGACCCGCTTCTGGTATTGTCGCTTACGAAGGTAGAAATAGGTCAAAATTTGCCGCTCGAACTGGAATGGAAGCGGGGCGAGAAGAATCTGGCCACGCTCACGCTGAGCATCCTTGGCAAGTATCAGACGGTGATGACGGTAACCACACAGGAAAACTAAATCACCGTGTGGGATTCGGCAGCAGGGAAGTGTGGGGCAGGCTTTCCAGCCTGCCGCAAGCATCCGGCAGGCTGGAAAGCCTGCCCCACGTTTACTGCCGAAGCATGCGCGGTCATTCAATCCGATGCTCGTGCGAATCTGCCGATGAACCCGCCTCCAGCGCGCAGCTCGATCGTCAGCGAATCATCTCGGCTCGCCGTCGTGTTTTCCACCTGACGATCGCGCCCTCACTCCAACTGGATCTCAATGACCTGCCCGTTCTGCGTGACTTCGTAATGCAGCGAAGATTTCTTCAGGTCGCCGTACTTGGCAATGATCGCCTTGAGCTCCTTGGACGCTTTGGGCGGTATCTTGTGCAGTTCCTCGTCCACGGCGAGGTGGTACCGCAGGGTGACCGTGTGCTTGCCTCGCAGGGCGCCGGCCTCCGACTTGCTGTGGGTCAGCGCGAAGTTGCCGTTGTCGTCGGTGATGCCCTGGCTCGCCCGCTTGCCCTCTTCGTCGGGGTGGAACGTCACGAGTGTACTCGGCACGGGCTCACCCTTGTACATCAACCGGCCGGTCACCTTGACGAGGGGGCCGCCGCAGCCGCTCACCGCCAGGAGCAGCGCTAGGGCCGGGAGATGCCAGCGATTGCGTATCTTCATAATTCGAGGAAATCCAGGCAAGAGAAGGAACCACCCCTTCACCCCTATTCCCTTCGTCCGAGGGAAAAGGATTAGGGGTGAGAGGAGTAGTGGGAGAGGAACCCCGCTCAAAAGTCGGACTGCGTGACTTCGCCGCCGTTGCGCGTGAAGCTGTTGTACCAAACCGTGGTGTTCACGGAGTTGGGAACCCAGGCGACGTGGCCATCGGCAAAGGCGACAAAGAGGCCGCCTTGGTGGTCGCTCTCGGCGCCGCGGTCATTGTCGATTTCGGTGTTGGGTGGCAGCACTCCCGACAACGCCCCGTTGTTCGAGGCCATGACAATGCCCTGGCCCGCTTCATTGGTGAAGAGGAACGGGTTCGAACCGCGCGGGATCGCCGTGTAGGACCCCGAGGGGATCGTGAAGGGGGGATTGTTGGCGCCAGCCGTGGTGGAGTAGCCACCGTCGGTCCGCCCGTGCATGGCAAAATTCGTCAGCTCCAGGAACAGGAACGTGTTACTGGTCCCGTCGGTGACGTCGGTCAACTTCACCTTGCTGCCTAGCCAGCCCATGCCATCTCGGGACGTCGTGTTGCGTTCGTTGCAGCAACCTCCCGATTGCGTGCCGCCGTTGATCCCGTAGTCCTTCATGTAGCTCTCGTTCCCCCCGTTGGCGCGACGGGCGCTGGGGCAGACGAACACCTTGGGCATGCTCATCGCCGCCGGCTTGTTGACCAGATCGCCGTAGCCGAGCCCGGCTGGCGGTGACCCAAATGGCCCCGTGGCGACCCCCAGATTCGTGACCTTCGAGCTCGACCGCGGGTCGGCATTGTACTCCTCAAAATCCGGTGTATAGGCCGGATAGTTGAAGTTGATGAGCTTGTAGACATTGTCGGCCTCGACGTAGGGCAAAATGAACGCCGACCAGCTGAACGTGCCCCACGGCAGGTTGGCAAACCGTGGATCCACCCACTTGCCGCTGAAAATGTTGGGGGGTGTGAAACCTTCCTGCGCATCGGTAGGTGGGATGGCGTTGCTGGGCATGAACGACCCATTGACGTCGTGATAGTTGTGGGCAGCGAGGGCCAGTTGCTTCAGATTGTTGCGGCACGACACGGCCGCCGCCGCCTCGCGCACCTTCTGGACGGCCGGCAGCAGCAGGCCAATCAGCACCGCGATGATGGCGATAACGACCAGCAGTTCGATCAACGTAAAACCGCGTTCGCGAGTCCACCGACGTTGCATGAGAACACCTCCTCGAAGGGGGAAAGGGAAAAACCAACAAGGATGCTCTACGAATATCGAATTGCCTTGCTCTTTCTTGATGGACGACGGTTTCTGAGCCCGACGCGCCAGCGAGGATGCGGCTTCCCCCTCGCTGGCGCGTCGGGCTCAGAGAAAAACCCCTTCCTACGGGGGCCGGCCTTGCAGGTACAGCTGCTCAATCTCCAACTCGGTTAACGCCCGGGCCAACAGCAGGAACTCATCCATGCAGCCGCTCAGATGGCGGATGGGATGCTTATCGAAGAAGGAAGCCGTGTTCCAGTTGCCGATCTCCGCGTCACCAAGGTGCAGCGGGATGTCGAGCTCGATCGCCTTCTGCTTCACCGGTCGGCCATCGACATAGTGGGTAACCTGCTGGCCGTCCCGGTCGTAAACGACCGCCAGCTGGGTCCATTGCCCCAGCCGTTCCGGTGTGAAGACCACGGAAGTGAAGTAGTGCGCGGTCTGGGTCCGGTCGAACCCCATCACACCCAGAGAGATCTTGCCGTCCTGACGGATGTGCCAGTGCGGGGCGCCCTTCTCCCAGCCGTCCGTCATCAGCAGGGAAGAATAGCGGTTCGGGAGGACATCCACGCGGACCCAGGTCAGGAGCGTGAGTGCATCGAACTCACCCGGTACGTGGAGGCGCACGCGGTCACTGACCTGCTTGAACTCCAGGCCTTGTTTCCCCGGCCAGCGGCCTGTCCCCCAGGCGCAGCCCACGATCACGCCGTTGTGGGGCTGCTGCTGAGCCCGCGCTTGATTCCGCAAGATCAGGCTCCCCGGCTGCTCGGCCTGGAAGGGGTAATAGACCAGGAGCTCCGGATCCTGGCGCCGCGCCGCGCTGGCCACGAGCCAATCTTGGTGCCGGCGGCGCGTCTCCGCCTCCGAACGTGCCGCCAGGTCCTGGGCGGTCTGGAAAGCCGCCGGGGTCGACGGAATCCGCCTCACCTGGCCGGGACCCTCCAGGCGAACACCCTGTCCCGTCGTCAGCTCTTTGGGCGCCCAGGTCCGTTGGTTCGGCTCGCCGTCGTACCACTCCACTTTCCCCTGGAAGACATGGACCTCGGTCTGTTCGCCCGGATCCACCTGGAGGCCGAATTCAGTCCCCCGATCGATCAGGTCCAGGTTTGGCGAACGGATCGTGAAACCCTGAGCCTGGGTGGGGACGGTGGCCCGCAGCTTTCCCCGCCAGCAGTACGCCTCAGTGCGCGAAAGCAACTGAAAATCCGCCGGCCCTTCCAGGATGACCGTCGCCCCGCTGTAAAACTGGATGTGCGCCAGCCCGGACCGGAGGCGCAGCCGGCCGGGAGGCAGCGGGACGCCTGCTCGCGTAGGTAAATCGGTTTCCCCCCACTCGGCTCCGGAGGCTCGCAGCAGCACCGCGACGGTATTGTCACTCGGCTCGGCCGCCGGGTCCGAAGGCGGGTACTCGCCCGGCGGGCGCAGCCCCAGTGCCAGGACCAGGAGCAGGCCCGCCGCCAGAGACGACAAAGTGACCAGCAGACGCGGAGACTCCGACCCGGGGAAACGAAGCGAAGCTATCTTTGTCTCCTTGTCTCCTTGTCTCCTTGTCTCCTTGTCTCCTTGTCTTCTTGCCCGGTCTGGATGCGATCGCGCAAGGACTGTTCCGCCGTGCCGGGCAGCACGGCGAAGTGTCGGCCGAGGTCGGCATACAGGCTCATGTACTGGACGTAGTACGCCTCGGCCTCCGGATGGGTGAGGACCAGTTCCTCCAGGCGCTGCATCTGTTCGGCGCTGATCGACTCCTCGCACAGGGCGTCGAGCAGGGCCTGTAGTTCGGAGAAGGCGTCCAGCGGCTGGGTCATGTCGACCCCTCTTGCGCCAAGGTTCTGGTAACACACTCGAACAGGGCCTGGCGGATCTTGGCCAAAGCTTTGTAGACGGCATCGACCGAGCGACCGACCTGGATGGCCGTGGACTGCGTGGTGGCTCCAGAGGCAAACCGCCGGGTCAGTAAATCCCGGTCTCTTGGGCCGAGCTTCTCCACGCAGGCGGCCAGCGCCTCGCGCCGCACATCCAGCTGGAGTGTTTCGGCTTGCTCGATTGCCGTCTCCGCGATGCGTTCCAGCATGGCCTGGCTGAAGCGGACCCGGCTCCGCTGACTCTTCTTGTAGAAATCCAGGACCTTGAAGTAAGCAATCCGGCATCCCCAGGCGGTAAAGTCGCCCGGAGGATGCTGTTCGTCGAACTTGTCCCACATCACCAGGCTGACTTCCTGGAGCACGTCGTCGGCGTCAGTCCGGTTGGGCAGCAAGCTGAGGATGTAGGCGTAGAGGCGCCGCTCGTTCTGCAAGAACAAACGGAGAAACAGCTTGCCCTTGGCCGGTTTGGCGGCTTCCTCGCCAGCGGGACGGTCCGAGGCAGTGTCAGCATGAACGGCCATGCGGACGGTTACCTCCTCCATCTTCAGAGCGGGAACAGAGGCGGAGCACACCGGGAATTCAGTTCGCGTCAGGCCTCCCATAAGAGAAGTTGCCGCAGGAGCCGATTTTTGGAAGCAGAAAAACTAGAAAAAGGGCGGGACCCGAGGAAAGTCGGCAGGCAGTCGTTCGGCTGTCGATCATGCTGGTCCATCTCGACCAGCTGGCGCGGCAGCGCAACTGCCTATCTACGAAGAAGTTCCTGCGGCGCCGCTGTCGACGCGTTTTCAGTATAAAGGGCTTTGAACGCGGTGCAAGCTTCTTGACCAGACATCAAGGCCCCGCCAGAGCCGCCGCCACGTCTACGGAAAAACCGGCCAGCAGGTGCGACCGGGCTCGCTGCCCCGGCTTGAAGGTTCCGTGCACGATATACTTGGTCCCTTGCAGCCGCAGGACCGTGATCCGTTTCCGTTTCGGATCGACGATCCAGTATTCCGGGATGCCGGCCTGGGCGTATTCCTGACGCTTGGTGACCAGGTCGCGCCGGCGACTCTTCGGATCGTCGCTGACCACTTCCATGACGAGGTCCGCGCCCTTCCAGAATTCTCGGCCGACACGGCTGCGATGTTCGTGCAACATAAAAACGACATCCGGTTCGCGGAACTTGTCGAGCCCGAGCTGGACGGGCAAGGGAGCGACTAACACCAAGCCCAATTTGGATTCCACAAACGCTTCCAGGGCTCGGCACAAGTAGAGCAGGATCCACTGATGCAGCGTGGTAGGCATCGGCAAGACCTCAAGATGGCCCTCGGAGTACTCCACGAGCCGGTTGCCCGGCAGATCCAGGTATTCCTCCACGCTCCAGTTTCCCTGTTCGGGAAAGAGCATAGCCACCTCCCAGGTCGGCTGGCCATTCGGCTGGCTCGTCATGGCCTCCCCAGGGCCTTCTCGTGCCAAGGCGTCTTTCATCTTCTTCCTCCCAGCGCCGTCCGTTCAGAGCCTGTTCCGTAACTCCTCCACCGCCATCGAAGATGGTGTGGCCTATAGTACCGCTTCCCGGCTCACCCAGCAATAAATGCCACGATTGGCTAGGATGAGAGGATGAGGCAGTCTCTCAGTCATCCTTTTTCTGGGGAATCTGCACCCATGGCCCTGCCGGAGTTCGACAGTCAGGGTGACTTACCCGACGGGCTGCACAGAGCCACCTTGGCCGAAGTCCTGGCTCGGTTCGGCGAAGGTAGCTCGGCACGGCGAAACGCGACGGCGAGTCTGAAGCGCATCTACGAGCGCGCGACAGCCACGGAAAAGCTAGACCGGTTCGTGATCTTCGGAAGCTACATTACCTCCAAGCAGGCGCCCAATGACGTTGACATCGTGCTCGTGATGAAGGACGATTTCTCATTGGGTGCCTGCGACGAAGAGTCGCGCCCGCTCTTTGATCACCAACGCGCCCAGGACGAGATTGGGGCGAGCATCTTTTGGCTTTGCCCCAGCATTCTGCTTCGTGGGTCGCTGGAGGAGTTCCTGGTTGGCTGGGGTACCAAGCGCGACCTGACCCGGCGAGGGATTGTTGAGGTGGTCCCATGATTGCGAATGATCAAGAATTGAAAGGGACGCAAGCGCGCATCGCGTATTTCCAAGATTTGCTGGCCCAGATGCGGGTAACGGCCCCGGCCGAGTTGTTCCCGAGCATGGCCAGTGGCTATCGCGCCGAGATTGAAAAGATGCAGTGCGAAGTGCTGGAATACCTCACGCGGCACAGCAGCCAAACTCCCCCTGCCGAGGTGGCTTGAAAGTCCTCAACAGGGCAAGTCGGCGAGGGCTAATCCGGACACCGTCAATCCTCCCCCAGCCGAGGACCCAGCGTGCCGGCGCGGCTCGGTGGACTTGTTTGTTGGGGCCAGAAGTCCGATTGACAGTGGTCCGCTGGCCCATTAGCCTGAGACCGGTGAGGAGGCTTGCCCATGGAAACTTTGATGATCTCCCTGACCAAGTCGCAAAAGGCCTTCGTGGATGCGCAGGTTGCCGACGGAGGCTTCCGATCCGCGAGTGAGTTCATTGCCCAGTTAATCGAACAGGCCGAAGTCCACCAAGAGCGCGAGCGCATCAACGGCCTCCTGCGGGAAGGCTTGGAGAGCGGTCCCTCCACGCCGATGAGGCGCGAGGACTGGGAAGCGCTCGAACGGCGCGTTTGGGAGCGACAAGCGAAGCGGAACGGTCCTCCGCCATGAAACGGATCGTTCTCAAGAAACCCGCTGCGGAGCGCGACCTGGATCGCATCGCGGCTCACCTGGATGAGGAAAGCCCTAACCTGGCAATCCGCTTCCTGCGTGCTGCCGACCGAGCGTTCCAACAGCTGGCCCGGATGCCCGAGATGGGTAGTCGCTGGGAAGCAGGAAATGTGCCTGGATTGCGCGTCTGGCCCGTTCCCCGATTCAGCAAGTATCTGGTTTTCTATCTACCCCTTGCGAACGGGATCGACGTCGTTCGCGTGCTTCATGGAGCACAGGACCTTGACAGGTTGCTGGGGATCGAGTCCTGAGGAAGCTTGCCTGGTCCTGAGAAAGACGGCTAGCCCAGCAACGGCTGGATTTCAGTTACCGTCTGGGCGGTGTTCACAGCCCGCAGCGGGAGGGATAAATCATGCCAGTTCACGACTGGACCCGTGTCGATGCGGG
>JBGQLF010000271.1:0-9425 GCA_041499985.1 Gemmataceae bacterium | reverse complement strand
CCGGGCGCGGCGACAAGGACTGCTTCGAGGTGGCGCGCCTGGAGGGTGAACAGATCGACTGAAGCAGCGGACACATGAATCCCATCGATGCACTCTTTCGACGGTTGCGGGCTGAGAGGCGGCGGGCCTTTCTTCCGTTCATCACCGCCGGCGACCCAGACTTGGACACCACGGCACTGCTCCTGGGCGAGCTGGCCCGCCAGGGCGCCAGCCTGATCGAAGTCGGCTTCCCCTACAGCGATCCCATCGCCGATGGGCCGGTAATCCAGGCCTCCTACACACGTGCCTTGGAACGTGGTGTGCGCGTCGACGACATCTTCGCCCGAGTCCGGCAAGTTGCCGCGATGCCACCTCTGGCGGAGAACGGCGTGCCCCTGGTGGGCATGATCTCTTACGCCCTCGTGCATCGTCGAGGTCCGGAGGCGTTTCTCGCTCAGGCGCAGGCAGCCGGCTTCAGTGGAGCGATCGTGCCGGACCTGCCTGTGGAAGAGGCAGACGAGCTGGCGCGCCGGGCGGCGGCCCGCGACTTCAAGCTCATCCAGCTCGTGACACCCACGACGCCGCGCGACCGCGCCGTACGCATCGCCCAGCTGTCGACGGGTTTTCTGTACTACGTCAGCGTCACCGGCATCACCGGCGAGCGCGACGGTCTGCCGGACGAATTGCTCGGCCAGCTCGCTTGGCTGCGAACTCAGACCGATCTGCCGCTCTGCGTTGGCTTCGGGATTAGCAAGCCCCAACAGGTACGCCTCTTGCGTGACGTGGCCGATGGCGTCATTGTGGGCAGCGCCCTGGTGCGATGTCTGGAGCACGTGGACAACCGGTCTGTGGAGGACCTGGTCCGCGAGATCGGCGCCTTGTCCCGGACGCTAGCGGAGGCACTGAATCCGGAACCCTCGGCCGGTTAGAAGATCTCCTGTCATGGACAAGAAACGTCGCCGGATCGAGCGTGAGTTTGGCGTGCCCATAGCGGGAGAGATTCTTGATCCGTCCCAGTGGACCCGCACGGCCCTGAAGAAACTGCCCGAAGGCCGCCTGAACTGGGAGACACTCTTCGGCCGGCGCGCTGCGATGGTCCTCGATCTCGGTTGTGGCAATGGCCGGTTTCTGCTCGGCAGCGCCGTCTGGCGCCCGGAGCACGATCATGTCGGAGTCGACATTCTGCCCGTGGTGATTCGGTACGCGACCCGCCGAGCCAACCAGCGTGGCCTGACGAACATCCGCTTTGCGGTCTGCGGGGCGCGCGAGTTCCTCGGGCAGCATGCGGAACCGGGAAGCATTGCCGAGATCCACTGCTATCATCCGCAACCGTATTACGATCCGACCCAGGTGCAGCGCCGCCTCATCACGCCGGCGTTTCTCGCCTTGGTGCACCAGGCGCTCCTACCTGGAGGGCAGTTTTTCATCCAGACCGATAATCCCGGCTACTGGCGCTACATCCGGCAAGTCGTGCCGGTGTTTTTCGAGTTTGAAGAGCGTGGCGGTCCCTGGTGGGATGCGCCGAAGGGACGGACGCGGCGCGAGATCATCGCCTTGCGGCGGGGACTGCCGGTATTCCGTGGTTCCGGGAAGGCGCGCGAGGACTTGAGCCCGCTGGAAGCGCAGCGGGTGGCCGAAGCCTTGCCGCCGCCAGTGTTTGATGCCAACCGGCGCTTACAGGAGCTTGACGCGCTTGAAGCATCCACTACATGAGGCTTGCTCTTCGTTTTGGAGAGCCGCAAGAATCCTGGTCATCTGGTCACATAGTAGCGGAAGCTCCTCCAGGTTGGCCCAGCACAGGTGTCCTCCTGAACCTGGAGGACCCGGCCCCGGTTGGTCTGGACGACCTGGAAGACTTCTTCCTGGCTGAGTCCGTACATCTCCATCCGGGGCGCCAGGCTGTCCTGCGCGGCTCCCGCCACGGAGCCTTTGATGAACTTGAGAAGCTGCATAATTCCTGGTCGCGGCCCTTTGACCTGGACGGGGATAGCGACCTTTTCCGACATCCCTGTAGCCGCAAACCACGTCACGCCCTCCTGGACCATGTCCAGTTCCAGAATGTAGTTGCCCGGCGTCGAAGGTACTGTCACCGTCAGCGCGAGCTCGATCTCCTCCCCGGGCTCTAGATCCCGGGGCAAGTCCTGCCGGCCGTCGTCACAGACCTGGAGGTTGCCCGTAGCATCACACCAATGGTTGCCAAGTCGAATCAGGCAACCCGTGCCATGGAGTCCAGAAGGCCAGGTTCGCGTACTTCGATTCTTCACCTGGACACGGATGGTCGTCTTAGCGCGGATTTTTGCGGTGAGATGCGTCTTACGAGAGACAAGGTGTGCTTTGAAACCAGATTCTGGGAAACGCCTGTACAGAGCCTCCCGCTCCGGACCTGATCCCGGACGAGGGACGTTGTGTTCACTCGGAATCTGGAACACCAGCAGACCGCCGGGAGTCAGAACGCGCAAGAATTCTTCGATGTACTTCTTGCTATAGGTCGGCTGCATGTGCTGGAGCACGATACTGGAGCAGATGAAATCGAAGTGCTCGTCAGGGAAGAGGCGAAGGTTGTCGGCCTCGTTCACATAATACCGGCATCTGCTGCCGTGAGAATTGTATTGCTCCGCCAGGTCGATCATCGAGGGAGCAATATCCACACCGATGCATTCCTCGAAGTGGCGACACAGGGCCTGACTGAGACGGCCAACCCCACAGCCGAAATCCAGGACGCGCCGGCGGTTAAACGGGATTTCCAGTGCTCCAGCACAGGCCAGGATCTCCGCAACTTCCGCTTCCCCCCGACGAAAGAATTCCTGCGCATCCCAGCGGCCGTTACGCTTTTCTGGGTCCGTTAAGATGGCCCAGAGCGGGTCGGTCTTGCCGAACTCGTCCCAATTCTTCTGTAGCTCTTTCAGTTCCATGACTCACCGTCCTTGGCAGGAATCGAATTGAACGCCGTGGCGGAGTCGACCTCAGGTGGAGGAGCTGAAATGCCTGGCGCAGGAACTGAGGTCCTCTGGCGGCCCACCCACAGTGTACGATCCTTGCATGTGCCGTCAATCGCGATCGGCCGCTAGCCAGGACACGGGCTGGAGATCTCGATGAAATTCCTTAGCAAGCGCGGCCCTTCGAGCGTCAAGAAGCTCTCGGGATGAAATTGCACGCCGTGCAACGGCCAAGTGCGATGCCGCACGCCCATGATCTCGCCTTCCTCAGTCCAGGCCGAGATGACAAAGTCCGGGTGCTGGAATGATTCCCGGCGAATGACCAGGCTGTGATAGCGCGTGGCCTCGAACGGATTGGACAGGCCGCGGAAGACCCCCTCGCCGTCATGGTGGATGAGCGACGTCTTACCGTGCATGATGCGGTAGTTGCGCACCACTTCGCCACCGAAAACATGGCCGATACACTGATGTCCCAGACAAACCCCGAGAGTCGGTACTCGTGGCGCGTAACGGCTGAGGACCTCGTTGGAAATCCCCGCCTCGCGCGGCGTGCACGGCCCGGGGGAGATGATGATGTGAGTCGGCTGGAGCGCCTCGATCTCCTCCACCCGGATCTTATCGTTGCGGAAAACTTGCAACTCGATCGCAGGGTCCAGTTCGCCCAGGCGTTGCACCAGGTTGTACGTGAACGAATCGTAGTTGTCGATGAGGACGATCATGATGAGTGGTGAGTGGTGAATGGTTCTCACCACTCACCAACTCCTTACCCTTGTTTCTCAGGATAGGGCTGGGCACTGTTCGCTTTGGCGTTGAACTTCGCCTTCGCCTCGGTCGGATCCAGTTTCGTCAGGCACTCCGACGAGGCTGTGATATCGTACCAGCCGCCGTCCTGGAAATCGATCAGTGCCTTGTTGTTGCAATTGACGGTGATGACACGTCCGACGATGCCCGCGAACCTCTTCAGCTCCGGACGCTCCGGGTTCACCTGGACGTACTGATCGATCCATTCTTGTTTCAACGCTTCGTGGTGCGCCAGTTCGGCCGTATCCATTGTAATTTTCATTTCTCGGACTGAGCGAGATTGTCTGCGCGAACCGGAGAGGTCAATCCTCCGCTCGCCTATTCCAGGAGCTTTCTCAGCCTTCTTAGGACCCGGCTGCCAAACGGCTAGCCCCCCGGGATCCGTCAACGATTCACGCCTCCCGAAAAGCCTGGCCGCCGCCGCGGCGAGCCGGCTCAAAGTCCAATCGTCTGACGAACTTGCACGCCTCCTCGGCCCCGGACTCGCGCTCCATGCCGCTATCCTTCCACTCGACGGCCAGGGGGCCGTCATAGCCAATATCGTTCAGTGTTCGGATCACCGCCTCCCAATCGACGCCGCCATGGCCCGGTGCCCGGAAATCCCAGCCGCGACGTGGATCGCCCAAAGGGAGATACGATCCCAGCAGCCCATTGCGGCCATTGAGGGTCAGGACAGCATCCTTGATATGGACGTGGTAGATACGGTCCGCGAAACGGCGGAGGAACTCTACCGGATCGATTCCCTGCCAGTGCAAGTGACTGGGATCGAATGTGAAGCCAAACTCCTCGCGCCCTCCTACGGCATCCAGCGCCATCTCGGCGCTGTACAGATCAAAGGCGATTTGGCCGGGATGCACTTCGAAGGCGAAGCGCACGCCACACTCGCGACAGAGATCCAGGATCGGCGTCCAGCGCTGGGCGAACTCCTGGAAGCCCGCCGACACCACCGCCGCGCTCGGCGCCGGATAGCCGGCGACATACGACCACAGCGTCGAGCCGGTGAAGCCGCTCACGACGGCGACGCCAATCTTCTGGGCCGCACGTACCGTGGCCATCATCTCTTCCGCGGCCCGTTGGCTGACCTCGCTCGGATTACCATCGCCCCAAACGTAGTCCGGAACGATCGCCTGGTGCCGGGCGTCAATGGCATCGCAAACGGCCTGGCCAACACGGTGATTGCTGAGCACCGGCAGGCTCAGCTCCGCGCGGGCAAGCAATTCGAGCTTCTTCGGACAGTAATCCTCCTCACTCAAGGCTCGTTGAACCTCGAAGTGATCGCCCCAGCAACACAGGTCCAAGCCCTGGTAACCCCATTCGCTCACCTTGCGCGCCAACTCTTCTAACGGCAGATCGGACCATTGTCCGCTGAACAAGATGACTGGCCGGGGCATCCTCGTTCTCCAGGAATCACCTCCCGTTTAGCCCTGAGCACTCGGGCGGGCGTGCTCGCCGCGCTCGCCCGAGTGCTCCGGGCTAAACTTGTTTCCAGCTCATCCCGTCGGTGGATTGCCATGATCCCCTTGCGCGGGTGCACCTGGCGCCGTCACCGGCGACGGGGACCGCAAGGCCGGAGATTCGACCATGGTTAGCCCCGGGCTCGCGGGCGCGGGAGAAGGGGAGGGCGGCGACGTCGGGATGCTGTAGGTCTCTTCCGGTTCCTCGTCTTCCAGATACACTTCGTCCATTTCGGTGTCATCTACCTTGCGGCGCATGAGCAGATACATGATCGTGCTGGCACTCCAGAAGTAGCTGTAGCCGAAGCCAACGATCATCAGGAAGACCAGATAGATCCAGACGGACACCAGAAAAAGGCCGATCTTGTTGTACCACGTGAACGTGGCGATGTAATCCGACCGGGCGCTCTCCAAGATGACCCCATTGTCGACGAGAGTCTGGCCCCCCTCGACAGTGCCCCCTTGAAGCAGCAATTCCCGCCAGCCAAAGGACGTCGGCGCATACACGAACAGGTAGGAGGGATCGCGGTCCAGGTATTTGGGCCCGCTAAACGGCGTCTCGCTGACGCCGACCTTGCCCAGGTAGACCATGAGCGAGCCCATGAATCCGACGAAGAAGACGACGACCGCCCCATACCCGAGGGCGACGAGGCAATACCACAGGTAGTGCCAAGGCTTCTGGTAAACGTAGCTATACGACCGGCTCAAGGCATCGAACGAATCGCTGCCCTCGGCACTGATCGTGACCTGGATCAAGGGCCAGCCAACCAGGCCAACAAGGACCACGGCCATCGCCAAGCCTAATACCACGACCACCGGCCAAAGCAGGCCGACCCAGAGTTCCCCAACCACCGCGATCAAGTGGATCACACCGAAGAGGACGAGTAGCACCAGAATGGCCGCGACACCGAGCAGCGGGGCCAAAGACGCGAAAAAGTACGACCGGTAGTGCGCCACCGCGAAGCGCAGCGCCTCGCCCAGGCCGATCTTTTCTTTGCGCGCGATCTGCACGACAGCCATGCGCGTCAAGGCACCGCCGAAGAAAGCCCAGGTCGCCACGGTCGCCAAAATGACCAGCAGAAAATAGATCTGGTTCAAGAGGCCAATGTCGGACCGCAACAAGTAAATGACCGGCTGGAGAAGCTTCACCAGCGGCTCGATCAACACAGGAATTTGCTTGGTCAGCAGCCATTCCCAGGCATGCCCGGCTTGCCAGGGCACACCGGCTCGCGCGCTCACCAGCAGGTAGGGATTCGGACCGCGATCCTCGAACCAGGGCCAGGTTCGCAGCTTACCATACGGCTTGGCCGTGATGAGGTACTCGGCCTTGAATGGCTTGCCGTCCGCGGTCTTGCCTTCCAGGGTCACGGAATGCGGAACCTGGGCCGCCGCTTCGGTGTTCGGAATCGCCTCGATCTCCCTGGTGATGGCAGCATTGATCTGCTCGTACTCCCTGGGGCTCAAGGCCAGGTCATTGGCATCGGTGTAGCGGCGCTTTTCCCCAAGCGGGACATAGCCGGCCGCTTCATAGAGTAGGTTCCACTTGAGCAGATCGGCCTTGAATTGCTTCCAGCCCGTCTCATCACTGGCATACTTGCTGCCGGCGCCCCAATCGGGCCGCTCGCGGCCAGCATAGAAGATGACGGCCAGCAGCCACCAACTGAAGGCCATCACCAGGATGCCAGCGGCGGCCAAGAGCAGCTTCTTCGGATCGATCGCCAACTGGAAACCACGGAACAGCTCGGTCCATGGCCACAGCTGGCGGTAGTTCATTTCGCGCGGTTCCACTTTCTCCTCGACCATGCAAAGCTCCTTGTTTCCCCTCACCCCCGGCCTGGCGAACCCACCAAACCGACTTGGGCCGGACGTGCGCGATTCAAAGTGGGCATTATAGCTGCCCGCGGAGTCTTTGCAATTGCGCTAAACTGGGGGAACTCGGAACTCGGAGCGATGAACGATGAACCGGCTGTCATTCATCATTCCTCGTGCGTCATTTTAGAAGATGACGCCGATGCCGATGTTGAGGCCATCCAGGAACCGGTTCTTGTGCTCATACGCGGGAGCCAGGGCACCGAAGTTGAAATCCACGGGGTTCGGCGACGCGAGCGTGTTGAAGAATTCGCGCGCGTCGTAGCCGACGCGGATCTGGACGGCTTCGATGGGATACCACCAGATGTTGAACTGTCCTTGCAACTCGGGCACGAATGTATAATCCCTGCGGCTTCGCTTGGCCGCAATCAAGTGGTCCTGGCGCTCGTACTTGGCGATTTCATGGACGAAGTCACTGAACCCGGCGGCGTAGAGATCCGCGGTGAGGGCAAAGCCATGGCCCAGATACACCTCGTTGCCGATGCCCGCGGCGACACCGTACATGAAGTTCGACACGACATTGCTGTAGATGGCCGCATTCTGGGCATTGGTTTGCCCATCGAACTCCTGGGACACCGTCCGCCACTTGAAGTTCTCCCACATCGACACGACGCGGGGGCCGATCAGGCCGTAGCAGCGGCAGTAGTCGGTTTGAAAGCACGGAATCCGGCCGACGAGGTTGTACTCATCGTAACGCTGGATGAAGTCGAGTTGCATGACCGAGGCCCCGTTCCAGATGCCGAAGGCGGCCAGGGGATTACCCAGTGCGAGCTTTTGGCCGGCCCCGGCGAAATCACTGGGAAAGTTGAAGACCGGGGAGAAGAGGAACGTCTCGGCGAGATTCGCTCCAGGTTGCAGCCCACGTGGCAAAATACTGGCCACGGCGGAATAGTGAGCGTCGGCCAGCGACATCCAGTTGAATTCGATCGCCGCGCCGCTGGCAAGGCGCCAGCCGGCTCCGAAGCGGAAGCCGGGCTGGAACGTTCCGGGTCCGCCCACATCGTCGGCGAACAAGGTTGGAGTGCCGCTGCCGATGAAGGTCCCGGGCGCCAGGGGGCCCGGGACAATGATCGGGGCGCCGCCGACGGGGTTGATGCGCGTGCCGTTGAGGTCGGCCGTGATGCTCCCGTCAATATCCAGCAACCCGCGCTGCGCGATGACCTGGTGCTGGAGGGGATTGGTTTGCCGGAAGTAGAGGAATTCGGCATAGGTGTAAAAGCCCCCTCGTTCGGGCCGGTCGTGATAGAGCGGCAAGGGGACCACCGTGTCCGAGGGCGGAACCTCGGGGCCCACGACCTGGCCCTGGCCCCTCCCCGAGGGCGCGGCCAGTGCCATGCCTGCCGTCACAAGCAACATCAGCCATCTGGTCCGTGAACGCATATGCCCCATCTCCTCTGTGATGCAGGCGCTGTGCCCGCCCGACCCCCTGTCCCCCCGAACTGCGGACCCGTCCCCCCCAAGGGTGCGCAATCCACCCCACCGTTGGGGTTGCTTGTCGTCTACTGTGAAAGGAGGTCGCGGACTATAACAAGGAGCTAGACTGTGTCAAGGGCTTTTTCTCGGGATTGGCTCGCCGGAAGACCTCTTCCCTGGTAGACGGCCACCGATTGGCACAGCCTGTGTAAGTTCCCCAGATAGGGAGACTCACCGGAGCCTGGTTCGCTTTACCGTGCTTTCTGCTTGACGCAAGGGCAAACCCGGCTGAGAATTAACTTGCACTTTCGGCGCGCACTTGCCGAACGGCTCGCACTCGAGGCCGCGAGGTCTGCCCGACAGACGCTCGCTGAGAGTGTGGAGAAGGAATGGTGCCAAGGTAGCGCTTACGGCTACGGCTCATGCGCGGGGGAAGGTGGGCGCGCTCTTTTACTGAGGAGGTCATGATGTTTACACAGACAACCGCACTCCGACGAGGACGCTGGCTAGCCTTGGCAGTCGTCATCATCCTGTTGGCTGCCGCCGTCAGTTCGGCGCAGGTTAATCAATTGCGCGGGCCGCCGTTGAACACTCGGCCTGCCGGTTCTCAGGTGACCGATCCGATCACTGGGACCCTATCGCGCGTCGTCCCGGCCCATGTGCCGATCATGCCGGGCCTGCCTACCATCCAAGCGTTGGACAATGGCACACTTGGCAATCCGCAGTTGCAGCCTCCCTTTGGCGGTGGTGGAGGCGGTGGCCTTGGCGGCGGTGGCATCAGCGGTGGCTTCGGTGGTGGCATCAGCGTCGGCTTTGGTGGTGGCATCAGCGGTGGCTTTGGCGGCGGCGGCATCAGCGGCGGCTTCGGTGGTGGTGGGATCGGTGGCATCAGTGGCGGCTTTGGCGGTGGTGGGATCGGTGGCATCAGTGGCGGCTTCGGTGGTGGCGGGATCGGTGGGATCAGCGGTGGTTT
>JBGQLF010000270.1:0-9431 GCA_041499985.1 Gemmataceae bacterium | reverse complement strand
CGAAACGCCGGGAATACGCCGCCGCCCGCATCCCGGAGTACTGGATCGTGGACCCGCAAGAACAGCGCATCACGGTACTGACGCTGGATGGCGAGACTTACCGCGTGCATGGGGCGTTCGGCCTCGGCACTTTGGCGACATCGGTCCTTCTGCCTAGCTTTAGTGTGGCCGTGGAGGCCGTTTTCGCCGTGGCTCAGGGCAGCCAATGAGAAAAGTGGGATTGCCCGCAGCGGGACCGACAGCAGGGGCACGCCTTGTTAGGGGCGGGTATCCAGATCTCCCGGCAAGGAAATCGCAGGGAACGCTTCCGTGGCAAAGAAGCAAGAACTGGTTCTCGTCGAAGAGATCGAGCCGCGGATTCTCTTGATTCGTGGTCAGAAGGTTATACTGGACAGCGACTTAGCCGAGCTCTACGGAGCGACCACGAAACGGCTGAATGAGCAGGTCAAACGCAATAGGAGCCGCTTTCCACAGGACTTTATGTTTCAACTGACCGTAGCGGAGCAAGACGCTTTGAGGTCGCAAAATGCGACCTCAAAGGTTGGCCGAGGTGGTCGACGCTATCGACCTTACGCCTTTACGGAACACGGCGCCATTATGGTGGCCAACGTCCTCAATACACCCCGCGCCATGGAGGTCAGCGTGTATGTGGTGCGCGCCTTTGTCAAACTCCGGGAAATGCTGGCCACGCACAAGGAGTTGGCCCACAAACTGGCGGAGTTGGAGCGCAAACTCGAAACGCACGACGAGGCCATCCGATCCCTCGTCAGCGCCATTCGGCAACTGATGACTCCTCCACCCGAGCCGAAACGGGGTCGCATTGGTTTCCGCGCCCAGCCAGAAAAATGAGCCGGCTTCCGAGTTGCCCGCAGCAAGATATCCAAAAGCTGACCAACCAGAAAGGAGCCGCCGATGTCCCTATGGCTTAGATTGTTTTGGCCGCCGATTTTTCGGGCTTCCCCGCTGAGCCCCTTCGGAGTGTGTGTGCTTTCCTTGTTTCTGTTGAGTGCCCTGGCCCTGGCAGAGGAGGAAGCCAACACACGCACCTACTCCAACCGCCTCACGCCGCTCGTCGATCCCAAGCCGCTCTTGGCGGATCACCCCGCGTTCGTCGAGCCGATCCGCGAAACGACCCGTTACGAAGCCCCTCTCCTGGTGGACGACCCCGACGCCGACCTGCACGTGCGCGCCTGGCGCTTCTCGTACAACGCGCGTGGCATTATCGAGATGCCCAACCGGCTGCGAGCGGCGCAGACCGCGCTGATCATGGTGCATCCGTGGGGTGTCGATGACGGTCAGGGCTGGCGCACGCCCGAGCCGGCCGGGGCCGCCGATTTTTGCACGCCCGCCAAGAACCATCTTGCCGGCCGGCACACGCGGGACGTGATCAATCCGTTCTTGAAATCCCTGCGTGGCAAAGTGGCGCTGGTCCTGTACAGCCTGCCGGGTGAGGAAGATCCCATTCGCAAGAAACTGTACCGCTCCTTCAAGAGCCGGCCGAGTGCGGAGGAGCGTCGTGAAGGCGCCCAGGAACTGCACGCCAAGCTGAATAGCTTTGTCTACCGCGGGGAACCGATCCCGGACAAACTGACACTTTCGTCCGACAAGCCGGTCGTCGATTATTTTCGGCAGTTTCGCGGCCTCGATGCCGGACCCAGGTTCAACAACGCCGGCTTCTGGGACCTGCCGATCCCCGTTACCAAGGATATCGATGTCGATCCCGAGGATGTCGTCATTTACGATGCCCCGGGATATCCGCCGCTGCGCGACTTCCTCCAGCGCCAGGGGATTCGGCATATCCTCCTGACCGGGTATGCGACGGACATGTGTTTCTGTCGCACCACAGCGGGCTACCAGAATTTGTCGCGCGACTTCAACGTCTTCCTGGTGGGCGACGCGACGCTGGCCACGTTCCCGGCCAACTCCAGTCCGCGCTTTGCCACCAATGCGGCCATCTCGTTTGCCGCCATCGATCAGCTGATTACGCAGATCACCTGGATCCGATATCTGCCACGACAGGCGTCGAGCGCCGGAGGAACGCGCTGAGCATCCTTCGAGGATCGATCTCGCGGCGCCGGTTTCTGGCCGGTTCCGCGGCGCTGGCAGCGCACGGGGTCTTCGGCACGCCCTCCGTGGCGGCGGCACTGGAGTCGTTCCTCAAGGCGATTCGCCTGGCTATCGAATGAACCAGTGAACACCAAGCATTCTTCGATTTCCTCGGTCATCCTTCCTGTTCTCAGGGCGTGGATCCATTCTGAACAGGCCCTCTTAACAATGTGTCAACAATTAAGAATATCAGCAAGTGAAAAGGTGGTTCGCTGCTCTTGCGAAGATATTCTCAACGACTTATGATGAAATTCCCGTCCCACGAGGAGGTACTCGCCGTGCCTCACGTATCCCATCACTCCAAGCCGCAGTCCCTTCGCCAATGATGTCGGAGTCCCTTCATGATCGCGCCGTACACGCCCTTTGCCAAAGCGCAACCGTGTTTCCACTGTAAGCGCCCGACCCTCAACGCCGGCCGGGGCCTGTGCCTGCGCTGCTACCGCACCCCGGCCATCCGCCAGCTCTACCCGGCCCGCAAGCCCGGCCGTCCCAAGCAGCCCCACGGCTACTGTGCGGGCTGCCAGTCCGACAACCGTCCTCTGGTGGGCCTCGGCCTGTGCTGGCACTGCGCCCAGACCGAAGTCGAGGACCAGCTGCTCGCCCAGACGGATGCGCACCGGCAGCAGCGGATCGCGCGGTATGCCGAGCGAGCCGCCCGCCGTCTGCCGCTGTTTCACGACTGAATCGGTCCGGAACTCGTCTCGTCCTGGAGAAGCTGCCCATGTTCCCGGGTGTCCACATCAAGCCGCCGCTGCTGGCCGAGTACCTGGCCTTGACCGATCTCGACGTGCAGAGTGCCAGCCAACGCTGCCGGCCGGCCATCGGCCTTGTCCTGACCGTGGAAGGCCGCACCGCTCATTTCGCACTACCCCTCGCGGAAGCCGAGGAGTTGCTGAAACATCTCGCCGAGTTGCTCCCGGACGCCCAGCGCCGCCACGCGGCCCAGCGCAACGTCAATTGACACCCTTACTCGAATCGGAATGATCCAATCCGAAGGAGGGTAGTACCTCATGATGATGGCGAGGTTCTTCCGTTGTTCCGGATTGGTTTGATAGCCCCGTCCGGGCGCCGTAGACCTCTGCCTGAATGCCCGGTAGGACGGCGATGTTTGCTTGACACGGACCTCGACAGGCTCTAGCGTAGTAACCGATAGAAAGAAAGGGCCTTCGGCGCCGCTCTCGTTTCCCGCCGTGCGCCGGAGCCTGTTGGCTAGCATGAGATAAGCGGCCACCCGCCCCGCCTACCCCCAAACCCAAGGGATTGTCACGCCATGTTAACGATTTTTGGCCAGGCGAATCGGTACTGCGATGGCATTTCCCGGCGCAGCTTCCTCAAAATCGGTGCTCTCGGAATCGGCGCTGGCAGCTTGACGCTGGCGGATATCCTTCGCTCCGAAGCCCGGGCCGGAAGCTCGTCCCAGCACAAGGCGGTCATCAATGTCTTCCTGGGAGGGGGACCGCCGCACCAAGACATGTGGGAGATCAAGACCGAAGCCCCGGCCGAGATCCGCGGCGAATTCAAGCCGATTGCCACCAGCGTCCCGGGCATTCAGATCGGCGAAGTGTTCCCCAAGATCGCGGCCCTGATGGACAAGTGTGTCGTGATCCGGTCGGTCGTCGGTGCCACCGGCCGGCATGATGCGTACCAGTGCATGAGCGGTTGGCCGCAGAGCTCGCTGGCGACCCTAGGCAGTCGGCCCAGCCTGGGGTCGGTGGTGGCCAAACTGCAAGGACCGGTCGATCCAGGGGTGCCGTCGTTCGTCGGGCTGGCGGCTCCAACCAAGCATTTGCCGTGGTCGGATCACGGCCATCCGGGCTTTCTGGGAACGGCCTATGCCGCGTTCAAGCCCGACGGACCGGGTCTGACCGACCTGAAGCTGAATGGCATCACGCTGGAGCAACTCGGGGATCGCCGGCAGCTCAGGACCAGTTTCGATGGCCTGCGCCACGAGATCGACGCCTCGGGGAGATTGCAAGGTGTGGACGCCATCACCGAGCGGGCCCTGGGGGTGTTGACGTCCAGCCGGCTTTTGGAGGCGCTCGATCTGTCCAAGGAGCCGGAGAAAGTGCGGGCCCGTTACGGCGATGGCCAGCCTTACAAGTTTCAGTTCGATGGTGCCCCGACCGTCAATGACCAGTTGTTATTGGCCCGCCGGTTGGTTGAAGCCGGAGTCCGCTCTGTCACCCTGACGTATGGCCGCTGGGACAGTCACGGCAAGAATTTCGACCTGGTGCGCGATCATGGCTCCAAGCTGGATCGAGGACTCAGCGCCCTTATCGAGGATCTGGATGTACGGGGCTTGTTGAACGATGTGACGGTGATTGCCTGGGGCGAATTCGGGCGTACGCCGCGGATCAACCCGGGTGGCGGCCGCGATCACTGGCCGCAGGTCAGCTGCGCCCTTCTGGCTGGTGGCGGCATGCGGACCGGGCAGGCAATCGGCGCCACCAATCGGCTGGGCGAGTATGCCAAGGAACGGCCGGTCCACTTCCAGGAAATCTTCGCAACCCTATACAACAACCTCGGCCTTGACCCGGCCACGACGACGCTGCTCGATCCGACGGGTCGGCCGCAACACTTGGTCGAGATGCCGCTCATCCGCGAATTGCTGTAAGACGGCTGGCGAGACACGAACGGTCCCCGAAAGACACAAAGGATCACGAAGAAGCGAATCTTCGTGATCCTTTGTGTCTTTCGGGGACCGTTTGCAACCTCCGCTTCGCATTCCGGGCTGTTGCGTTATACTGAGCAAGTCTCCTAGGCCGTGTGGCCAGGGCGGAGCCCGATGCCGCTCCCGTAGCCGAACTACCTTTCGAAAGGAACCTGGGGAATGGTCCAACGTTTCCGGCTGGCTCTCGTGTGCGGTCTCCTTCTCTGGACCCCGTCCGGTTTTGGCGCCGAGGAAGGGTTCTTCGACTCCAATGGCGTGAAGATTCACTACCTCGTGCAGGGACAAGGAGAGCCGGTGTTGTTGATACACGGCTTTGCCGTCAACGACCAGCTGCAATGGGTGATGCCCGGAATCAGCAGGGCTTTGGCCAAGGACTACCAGGTGATCATGTATGACAATCGCGGACACGGCCGCAGTGGCAAGCCGCACGATGCCAAACAATACGGCCAGGAGATGGTCGACGATGTGGTTCGGTTGCTGGATCATTTGAAGATCCCGCGGGCGCACGTGGTGGGGTATTCGATGGGCGGCTTCATTACGCTGAAACTGCTCACCCTCCATCCGGAACGCTTCCTCACCGCGACCCTGGGCGGTGCGGGGCAGCCGCAAACGCAGGATCTGCGTTTTGTGGCGGAACTGGCCGATTCACTGGATCAGGGCAAGGGGTTTCGCCCCTTGCTCGAACGCTTGACGCCCAAAGGCCAACCCAAGCCGACCGAAGAGCAGATGAAAGGCATCAACCAGATGATCAGCACGTTCAACGACGTGAAAGCGCTGGCCGCCACGGTTCGTGGGTTCAAGGATTTTACCATTGTCGAGGACAAGCTGAAGACCAACCAGGTGCCGACCCTGGCACTTATTGGCGTCCTGGATCCGCTCAAGGAGGGCGTCGACGATCTGAAGGGCCGGATGGCGAACCTGAAGGTTGTTGGCATCGACGGTGCCGATCATATGAACGCGTTTTACAAGCCGGAATTTGTCAAGGGCTTGCGGGAGTTTCTGGGGCAGCACAGCCAAAATGGGAACGGAAAGAAGGCGGAAACGGTGCCCGCGGATAAGCACACACGCTGAGGGAGAAGGAGTCTCCCGAATGCTCCGGGGGAATGCGCTTTCCCATGGCCGTGACCAACCAGAGAAGGAGCCACCATCATGAACGAATCAGCCACCGCTTCCGTGATGACCACGGCAGAGCTGTTCGCCTTGCCGGACAGCGCGAAACTTGTTGAGAGCCCTCGCTCGCCGGCTATTGCCCCACCGAGCCAGAAATAGGGCTGCCTACAACTCCGCGGCGCATACAATAATCAGTATTGGGCTTAACGAGCTCGAGCCAACGGAGTAGGATTTGGCCCACGATCGGTGCTCCCACTGCGCAATGCTCGGCGAATCTTCTTGATCCGTGGAGAAATATCCATCATTATCAATAGTGCTCTGTGCGAAACTTTCAAAATGGATAAGCTGAGCAAGCAAACCTCGACAAGGCAGGCCCAGAATCCACGATTCGCAGTCGTTTTTTTGGATTGTCAGCCAGAGCTCAGTCCGTAAACCAGCGAAGTCCAGCCCGCGGTGCTGCCTGACGAAGGCGGAGACCCGCGGGACCGGGAGTGTTCCTTCGGACGATGGGCCGATGCCCTTTTCCTGCAAGTTCTAGCGAAAGAGGACCGTGATGAGCATTGCTGTTATCGGGAAAGCCGGTCAGATTCCTCATACGCTCGACGAAGCTAGTGCCCCGAAGTTCCAGTATCCGGGGATTCCGACCACCTGCGACGGCGCCGAAGCAGTGGTCCACGTCGAGATCAATGTCAGCCAGGCCGCAGGCGCCTATCCCATTACCAGCTCGACCACCATGGGCGGGGGCTTCAACGCGGCGGTGATGAACGGCTACAAGAACCTGTGGGGCGACACGCTCATGTTCTTCGAGCCGGAAAGCGAGCACTCCGCCGCCACCGTCTGCGAAGGCTTTGCCGTGGCCGGCGGCCGCGTGACCAATTTCACCTCCGGCCAGGGCCTCGTGCTGATGAAAGAGGTCCTCTACACCATCGCGGGCAAACGGCTGCCGGTGGTGATGAACATCGGCGCCCGCGCCCTCACCAGCCAGGGGCTCAATGTCCACGCCGGCCACGACGACTTGATGTCGGTCGCGGACTGCGGCTGGGGCATGCTCTTTGGCCGGAATGCCCAGGAGGCCGGCGACCTGTGCCTGATCGCCCGCCGCGCCGCCGAAGCCAGCCAGACGCCGGTCTTCAATGTGCAGGATGGCTTCCTCACGACGCACACCGTAGAAACGGTCCGCCTGCCCGAGCTGGAGCTCATGAAGGACTACATCGGCGATCCGAAGGAGAAGCTGACCAACCTGATGGACCCAGCCAATCCGATGATGTCCGGCGTGGTGCAGAACCAGGATTCGTACATGAAGGGCAAGATCGCCCAGCGCTGGTACTATGACCGTGTCGAGGGAATCCTGGAAGAGTGCTTCGAGGAGTACTATCGCAAGACCGGCCGGCGCTACGGCTTTGTCGAGGCCTACCGCTGCGACGATGCGGAGTTCATCCTCGTCGGCATGGGCTGCTACATGGAGACGGCCAAGGTCACGGTCGATTACCTGCGCGAAAAGAAAGGAATACCGGCCGGCTGTCTCAACGTCTGCGCCTTCCGCCCGTTCCCGGCCAAGCAGATCGTCGGGGCACTGAAGAACTGCACGGCGTTCACCGTCTTCGAGCGGATGGACGATCCGATGTCCACGACGGGCAACCACCTGACGCGCGAGATCAAGGCCGCCTTTTGCGATGCCATGCAGGGGACGAATGGCCAGGAGAAAATCGACCGCATCCCCCGCATCTACCACGGAGCAGCCGGCCTGGGCAGCCGTGATGTCCGGCCTGGCGATATCATCGCCGTCTTCGCCAACATGATGAAGCCCAAGGGCCAGCACTACTTCTGTGTCGGCATCGACCATGCGCTGGCGCTGAAACGGGCCGAGGATCCGGACCTGCGGCCGCCGGGAGGCTTTTCGATGCGCGGCCATTCGGTCGGCGGCTTCGGCTCGGTGACCACGAACAAGGTGATCGCCACGATCGCCGGCAACGTCTTCGGCAAGGACGTGCAAGCGTATCCGAAGTACGGCTCCGAGAAGAAGGGCCTGCCGACGACGTACTACCTGACGATCGGCGACTCGCACATCTTGATGCACAGTGAGCTGGAGCACGTGGAACTGTTGTGCATCAACGACCCGACCGCCATCCTCAGCCCCGAGACCATGAAGGGCCTGCTCCCGGGCGGAGCGATCTTCATGCAATCGGTCTATACCGATCCGGTCGAGGTGTGGAAGCGCGTTCCGGAGCACAACAAGCAGAGCATCCGCGAAAAGAAGCTCCGCGTGTTCTACTGCGACATGGTCAAGATCGCCCGCGAAATGGCGTCGGAAGCGGACCTGCAAATGCGCATGCAGGGGATCGTGTTGCTCGGCGCCTTCCTCAAACTCACGCCCTATGCCAAGGAAAGCGAGATGTCCGACGAGCAGGTTTACGCCGGCGTCGAGAAGGCGTTGCGCAAATACTTCGGCAAGCGTGGCGACCGGGTGGTGCAGGATAACCTGAACTGCGTCAAGCGCGGCTACAGTGAGATGCGCGAGATTCCGCCGGGGATTATTTACGCCTGACCTTCTGGTGAGGCAGGGATGGGTTGTTCGGTTCGCCAAAGTGCTCACGATCCCAACCGGTGGTTCTTCGACTTCGACGCAGCAGCACCTGGTGGAGGCGGTGGAGCCAGTGTCTATCTCGATCCAGGACAAGGGCTGGCTTCGATTGATGGCATCTACAGGAATGTGTTGCTGAAGAGGAGATCGACCGGTGGCTTGGTAGTGGAAGGTCTCCAACAAGCGGGCATGTCCAGGCCCGCGATCCTGGAAGCTTACAATGTGGAGAGAACGACTCGAGCAGCACTGGCAGCGGGAGGAGATGGTCAAGCAACCCTCATCGGCAATTTGCTGGAGGACACGGTGAACGGCCTGGGTGGTACAATAACGCAATGGGAGCCGATCCACGACCATAGCAGCTTCCATCTGCGGGTGCATATTTCATACCCCTAGCAGGACGGAGACTCCGATGTACCCCGAGGCCGGTTGCTCTTCGGATGATCGCTTTAGCCAGGAAGGCGATTGGATGGCGCAACAGTGTTTTTCACCCAGCGACTTGCAGCGGTCGCCTGAGGAGTACGCGGCACGACATGCTCACGAATGGGCGTGCTTTGCGCTGCATCGCTACCGTTACCGGGACTCCGCCCTGGGAGCCTGGGTCCGACGACTCGGCGAGATTCTTGCCACCGAGGACGAGGTCGAACGGTGCCGGCAGCGCTTCCTCACGCCGGAGGAATTGGCGGAAGTACAGAAGCAAGAAACAGAGGCGTATTGACAACCCAGAGAGATCGGACCTTCCGTTTCCTGAGGAAACCGAGTTTCCAAGTGTGAAAGGACGTCCGGAAGCAACCGGGCGAGGATTGAGAATATGCTTGCAACAACCAATGGCACCGTCAAGCCCTCGATGAATGAGGCTTCCGAAAAAGACCCCTTCAACAACAATTCCTACGGCACGCTCGTGGACAGCAGCTACAAGCTCGTCAGCCTGCCGGTCCTGGACGTGCTGGATTTCAACGAGCGCAT
>JBGQLF010000269.1:0-9432 GCA_041499985.1 Gemmataceae bacterium | reverse complement strand
TTATGAGTGGCATGTCCCAGGACGAGCTCAACATGCTTTACGGCGACCAGGGGACACAGGCCAGCACTGGCGACCAGGGAATGAGCAACGAAGAATTCGATTCTCTCTTTGGCGGTCAAAGTGAAGTTCCCGCGGGAGATGTTGGCGGTGAGGATTACTACGGGTATTAAAAGTGTACGAGATCCCAAATTGGCTGCACGCGACCGACACGACGACTCCTTTCATGAGCGGCGTGAAGGAAGGCGCTGCCGTGGCCCAGGAGCACCAGCAATTGCAGGCCAGCCTCGCCATGCAAAGCCAGAAGCTCCAAATGCAACAGCAGGAGGATGCCCAGGCCGCGCAGCAATTTCAGCAGCAGCTTGCCCAGAAGTCTCAGGAGACGCAGCGCCAGGCGGATCTCGACCAGCAGCGCCTCGCCATCACCGGCCAATACCAGCAGCAGCAGATGGGGATTAAGCAGCAGCAGCTTCAGCAGGGCCAGCAGAAGCTTCAAATGGCTTCCAGGGAGGCGGCGGACAGGTTCAGCGCACAGCAGGAAATGACCAACCGCACAGCCCCGGTTGAAGAAGGTGGCGGAGGCGAAGACCCCGACAAGGTAATGCTCGAACTCTACCCCAGGCTCTATAAGAGTGGCGCCGGCGCCTCCGGCCTTGCGACCGAGATAAGCCGCAAGGACCAAGCCAATGCGCCGGTTACCACCGAAGAACTCAAAGACCCGGCGACCGGAGCGCGTGTCCCCGGCAAGGTCATCGCGAACATCAACGGACGAAAAGTTGTGGTGGACGATCAGAGCTACCTCGTTGCCCAGCGCGAGAAGGCGGCAGCAGCGTCCAACGCCCAGCGTCAGAAGTTCCAAGCCAAACGGGATGCGACCAAAGCCTTGAATGACTTCATGAAGGCCAACGACGAATTTGCCGCAGCGCTATTGAGCGGCGACACGTCCAGCATGGGGCCGACCAGCAAGAAGCAATTCCCAGCCATTAAAGCGCAGTATGACCAGTTGAAGGCGGCTGCCCAAGGCGCGGGATCCGACGCCGCAACCGAGAAAGATCCCCTTGGATTGTTCAAATGAGCGATGTGCTCGAAAGGCTCAGGGAGAAATATCCCGCCTACGCCGACACGCCCGATGATGAATTGACGAAGGCGATCGGGACGAAGTATCCGCAGTACCTCGACGATGAAGGCTTCAAGGGCGACTTCGAGAAAGTTTCCAAACCGGCGAGCAAGCCCGACCTCTCCGGTCTCAAAATGCCGTTCCAGCCGGGGATCACCGCTTCGTCGTTTAATCAGCCCGGCCAAGCGCCCGAGCCCGACTTTGGACCGACCACCGAGACGCTTGCCCAGGTCCAGCCTCCGAGGACTATTGAACTTCCTTCGGAGACTGAAGCGGAACTTTCCCGACAGCGCTTCAAGACGGAGCACCCAGACATAGCCGAGAAGACCGACGAAGAGTTGTTGTCGGAGAAGATCCAGAAGGCCAGCCTGACCACCGAGGAGATGCAGGCGCTTGGCGTGCCCAAATCAATAGCTGGCACCGTGGCGCCCATCGAGCGTGGCCTGGCTAAAGTCGCCGGCACCGTGGGCGCTCCGGAGAATGCGGCCCTGATCGCCGGTACCGTGCTGATGCCGCAGACCGCGCCCGTGGCGGCCCGCTACTTCGGGGCACAGATGGCGCTGACCGGAGCGCCCGAGACGTATAAAGGCATCAAACAGGCCATCCAGGCAAAGACGCCAGAGCATAAGGAGCAGGCGCTTGAAACCATCACCGAGGGAGCCGGGACCCTTGCCACTTTAGCGGCACCGACGATCATAAGAAACGCGAAGCTGCTACCGCGAGCCGCGGCGGAAGCGCTCCGCACATTGGAGGGAGAAGATGCCAGCGGAATAGGAGCGGTTGCTCGAAAGGCTCAAAAATCAAGGGTTGAGCAAGAAACCAGTCAAGAAGTAAAAAGTGACACGCCCACCGTGAGCATGTCACCCGAGGAGCAAGCCCACGTCGAATCCGCCAAAGGATCTGTCCCCTACGGCGTTGAGGTAGGCGAGCAACACTTGGGCGGCGAGGAGCCGTTTTCCGCCGGCACGGTGGCGACGATCAACCGCAAGACCGGAAAGATCGTAATCATCCCCGGCGAGTTCAAGGCGTGGCTCAAAGACATTCCGGAGAACCAGCGGGCGTCCGCCGTTCGCGCCATGATGGGCGAGGAGGCTAATCACCTCGCGACTTCCCCGGAGGACGCTCAGGCTTACTGGGGCCTGTTGACCGACGCCGAAAAGGCAGCCGCGATCCGCACCTACACCGGCAAGCGGACCTTAGCGGAAGCAGAGCAGGCTTTTGGCCGGAAGTTCACCGATCAGGATCTTGGCTTCGAGGCGGTCAATCACCGGATGAAGCAACTGGGCAGGATGAGCTTGCGTGAGACGGCGGAAGCGGTTGGCCGAGAGAAGTGGACGCTCCGAGCCATCACCACGCTCCAGCGGGTTGTTTCGCGCATCATGGAGAGCCTGCCAACGAAGGCCAGCGCCGAGCGCCGGGGGATCCTTCAAAAGGTGAAGGCAAATCTTGAAGCGGCGGCTCAGGCGGCAGGCGGCACGGCCCCGGCAGCGTTGAACAAGTTTGCGGATAAGCTGCGCGACGAGAAGCAGAAGCCCAATAATCGAGACACGATTGAGGTTGGCCTGGGGGTCCGAAGCACCGCCGATTTGGATCAACTGGCAAAACTTTCCGATGAGATCCGAGGCGAGTCGAGTGATTTGCTCAAAAGAATCAAGGCGGGCGAGACGCACCTTGCCGAGCGCGGTATGACCATTAGCACCCGGGCGCAATTACCCAGAGAGGCGATTGAGGCGGCGACTAATACCGGAAGCTGGGAGGAAGGCCCGGAGACGAAGCTTGGGCCGCGCCCACTCGATTGGAGGAGCAACCCGGAAGTCGCCGACTGGCTCAGCAAGAATGCCGAGCGACTTAAAATCAAACTACCTGACGATTTCAAGGCCCCGGAGCCAGCCGCACTCCGCAAGCAATCTGGAGAGCGCGACAACGACGCGCGGACGAAGATTGAGACGCTGACTGCCCAGGCTGAGGATGCTCGAAAGTCCGGCAATAAAGCTTTGGCTGCCAGCCTTCAACAGAGCGCCGAAGAGGTTAAGCGAGCTTTCCCCAACTGGCAGGAGCAAGCCTTCCCCGCGACCCTCCGCAAGAAGCGTCCCGAGCTTGGCCAGGAGACTTTCAACCTGCCGCCGATGCGAGGCGGTCAAGCGGCCGAGCGCCAGATACCAGCCGGGACTTACGAGCCGGTCACCGCCACCAAAGTTGAGCAGGAGGCTGCCCGCCACCTGACCGAGACCGCCCGACCCTCTTTCACCGAGTTCGCCAAGGACCTTCGGACCAAGTTTGGAGACGTTAAACCCGGCCAACTCCGCGAAACCTGGGGTAAGGCCGTTTGGGATCGCCTCACCACGGCAACAGGCGACGAATTGGCCAGCCTCCGCACGCAGATGGGCCTAGGGCGCGAGTTTGGCGACAGGGCCATTGCCGATGCGCCCCCAGAAGCTCCCAAGGGCTTCCAACTCGAAGCGGAGCCCGTAGGGGCCATCCGTGGCGAGTCCAAGACCCTGGACGCCGAGGCCCAGAAACGTGCCCGCGCCGAGCAGAACTACCGCAACAACCTCATTGCCCGTATGGGCGAGCGCCTGATCGGTGAGGCCGAGTCCGGCAAGAAGGCTTGGTCCAGAAGCGAAGTAACCCCAGAAGACCTTGCTGCAGGATCGGGCGCCTGGCAGGACATTGGCTCTCAGGACTTGGCCGACCCTCAAGCGCTTGGCCGTGTGCTGACCGAGGGCGCCGGCGTGCCGCGATCAACCCTCAAACGGAAGGTGAGCGGCGGGAATCTGGTCGAAGTCCGAATGAAGGCGCCCCCGGAATCGGTCACCCGCGCCCTGGTTGCGATGGTGAACAAGGTCACAGGCAAGGTCGATTTGGTGTCAGCTTATCGCACCGGCGACGGCGTTGTCCGATTGGTTGACCCTGGCATGGCGGGCAAAGCGCGGCCCAATGTGCCCGTGGAAAGCATCCTTGAGCGTTACCGGCCCATTGCCAAGATGCTGCTGGATGAGCCGGTTCAGAACTTCCACCAGCGGTTCAACTCCCTCAGAGAATTTGAGGACAGTTTTGGGCAGGAAGCCCGACAATCAGCCGAGCGCGAAGCATCACAAGAACCCCCAGGTGTGGAAGGTGAGTTTACCACCGGGCCGACCACCGGGCGCTACGCCAAGTCTGGCATCTTTGCCGAAGGCCGCGGCGAGACCGCCGAGCAGATTGCCCAGATCCGCTCCGTTCGAAGGCTGGCGCCCAACGAGGCAGGAGCGGTCCTTGACCACGTTTACGATGAGGTAAGCAACCTCGACAGCCCCCAGGACATGCGGGACGCCCTGGACGCCCTGACGGCGACCGCCGAAGAGGGCACCTTGAGCGAGCGGGACTGGAATGTCATCGCCGCGCTCGACAAAGCCAGCGAAGCCACCGCGAAGCAATTTCCCGAACTGACAGCCAATCAAGCCATTGACCGTACACTGAACGATTTCTATGACATCGCCAAAGCAGCCAAAGACCGAAACGACTTCATCCAAAAATCCCTGGAGAGGTTTAGCCCCGAAGCTCCGAAAGCTTTTCGTCCAGAGCCGGAACCGCCAGGCCAAGGCGCAGCCAGTCAAGGTCAACCAGCCGAGCCAGTAACACTTGCCGCCTTCTCGCGTAAGGGAGCGCCCGTCGCGCCGACCAAGGCCGCGCCGTCAATCCCCGAGGGAACACTGGTTCAAGCGACCAGCCGCAGCCCGGCGACCATCAACAAGAAAGTCGCCAAAGCCATCAAGGAGGGCACGGAGGACGTAATCGGTGCCTTGGCCAGAAACGCCGATGCCATCGCGTCAATGGTGACTCGCTCCGATCTCAACAAGATCCTGCCCGCCCGGCTCGACGGCGCCGATAACGTTGCCCGCAATGTCGCCGCGACCGCCGAGCGCAAGGTGACGCTGCCATCGGCTGAGGGGACATGGGGCAAGTTTCACCGCGGCAAGAAGCAGATCCTTGAGTCGGCAAACGCCCTCGTTAATTCTGGTTTCATCGCCGCCGATTACCCGATGGACGCCGCAGCCTCAGCCCGTTTCCAAGAGATTTTGGACAACAACGGGATTTACCAGACGATCTTGAAGCAGAAGGACCCGAGGACCGGAAAGCCCATGCGGCCCACACAGAAGCAGCGGGCGCTGGTGGCGAAGATCGAGGCGGAGGCCAAGACCAACCTTATCAGCGAAGGTTTGGTGGACCCATCCAAAGCTACGTACAGCTTCGACGATGACGCCAAACTTAACCTTGACGATTTTGAAGCCAGCGTCAGAACCGGCAAAGCCAGAGCGGAAGCTGGAATCAAACGCCCACGCACACCAGGGGAGGGCTTAATCGAATACCGCCGAGAGAAGTATGCCCAGCAGCGACGGCTGCGTGAGGCTAACCGACTGATTGAGGAGGTCCGCTGGGCCAGGGATCACTGGGATGACCCTGAGTTGCGACAGACCGCGCTCGTAGCGCGACAGCAGATTGACCAAGGCTACGCTCGCGAGAAGGACAACGGATCCAGTGTCCGCTATCTGCCCGATTACCTCCCAGGCCGCTACCAAGGCGAGTTCTTCAACGATGGTGCCATAAGATTTCCCGGCGTGCTCGGGACCAACTTCAAAGCGCCAAAGACCTTTCCGACCGCCTATGACGCCATCGAGGCGGGGCCGTACATCTCACTCACCCGGGACATTTCCCAGATCGTCGGCCACCGGATCGGTCAAGGTGAGCGGAAGATTCAACACAAAGGCTGGATTAACGGCATCAAACGGATGACCGATGAGGTCAGCGGCGAGCCGGTGCTGGTCACTCCGAAGATTGGCCCGGATGGAAAACCGCTCGCTCCGTCCACAGATTACTACATTGCGAATTACGAAGGGGCGCCTTACGCCGTCCGAAATGGTTACCAATCTCTCTTCAACGCTTTGACAGGAGACGACAAGTTCACGGAGTTTACCCCGGCGCGGATCGCTTTGGAGTGGGAGCAAAAGATAAAGCACACGCTCCTTGCTGGGGACTTCTTCCACCTGGGCAGACTGAGCGCCTACATGGCTTCCATCATGGGGAAAAAGGCTGGCTATCACGGCGGGATCAACCTGCTGGAGTTCAACGAAGCGACTCTGGGTGAGGCCGTTAAAAGGGGTGTTGTCTCGAAAGAGTCCGCTGATTGGGCGCTGGGAAAAGTGGCCGTCAACTTCCGGCCCGGAAGACCGGCGACCATGCTCCCACGGATGCAGCTTGCAAAGATGTTTCTGCACGAAGGACTCAATGCGGGCCAGATTCAGGACGCGCTCTACAAGGATCTGATCCGCGACACGCCTTTCGTTGGCGAGTTGCTGCACAAGACCGCCGGCCGATATAACCGATGGCTCTTTGATACGTTCACCCGAGGCGCATTGATGGAGTCAGCCGTCAGGGAGTTTGAGCGCCTGAGCGCGAAGAATCCAAACATCAAAGCGCGGGATTTGATGCGCGACGTATCCACAGACCTCAACCGCTACTTCGGGAACATCGGGCGACAGGGCTTCTTCAAGAGCAAATCATGGCAGAGCGCAGCCCGTCTGGCATTCCTGGCGCCTCAGTGGATTGAGGGCTTGGTGATGAAAGAATTGGGCCTGTACAAGCGCACGGTCGGCGCTGGGCTTCGAGCGGTTGGATTGCCTGGAGGGCGACAAGGGTTGCCAGAGTTCGGTACCTTGGGCAGGGGCATGGCCCGTGGACTCTTCGGAATGCTGGTGCTGACTCAGGCGCTCAATCTGATTTCCCGCCGCAAGCCGACCTGGCAGAATGAGGATAACGAAGCCTTGGGCCAGAAGTTTGATGCCTGGTTGCCGGCATTTGATCCCAACGTGAGCGGCTTTCGGTTCAGCCCGTTGTCCATGTATAACGAGATCACCCATGACATTATCCGGCTTGTCGAGTCCAAGGACACCTTCGCGGACGCAATAGTCCAAATCGGCAACAACAAGCTCAGTCCGTTTGGCCGGGCAGCGCTAGCGGGTTGGTCCGGCATCGAGCCAGGGACCGGCCAGAAGTCCACCACAAGCTTAGGCAGAGTCGGAATGGCCGCGAAGCAGATTGTCCCGGCACCAATCACTTTCACCCGGGCCGCACAGGAGGGGTTATCGCGTGCCGGCATAGGCCACCCGCCACCGCCCGGATCGGTTCAGCGGCAACTCACCGCGACAGCCGGTTTCAAGGTCGAACCCATTGCCGGCAGCGCCTCGCAGATCCAGGCCAAGGCCAAGCAGTTCATGATCCGTGAAGGGTGGCAGAAGACCACCGGCTGGCAGCAGATCCAGACCGACGAACCGAGCTACACGAAGCTGCGATCCGCGTTGAAGTCCAACGACACGAAGCAGGCCGAGAGAGTTTGGCAGGCGTTGAAGAAGACCCACGACGAACAGAAGATCGGCCAGGCGATGAAGCTTTGGGCTAAGCACCCCTTCACTGGCAGTGCCAGCACGGAATCAAAATTCCTGAGAAGCCTCACCCCCGAAGACCGAGAGCTTTACGACAAGGCGAACGTCGAGCGGCAGGAAGTCTATCAGAAGTTCAAGGACTTCGTGCTAAAGCACTGAGGTATTGGGCGCGTTTAAGTCCCAGCACCAGGGGTTCTGTCGTCACCCGTCCACTCCAAATGATTTCAGACAGGCGACATTCAAAGTGTTTGGCGCAATTTGCCGATGGCTCGAACATGACCACGGCATCCTCGCGATTTGAAGCGACGTAACGGATCGCAGTAATCCTACCAGTGCGATGTTTCTTGCCGTACCTCATCCGGACGCGGCAGGAGGCGCCGACAAGCAGCTTTACCGCCTCATCATCGAGCGGGGGAATGCTGGCGGGATGTTGCATTTTCAACGAGACCGTTTTGAGGCACCGATCGGCCCCTGTGACCGCAGGGCCACGGTGAGCTTGTGTGGACACTCCGGGCAAATCCACCGGCCATCATCCAGCTTCGTCCAGCCCACGCAGATCGCTTCTTGCTCCGCAGAAATTCGAGCCTCCTCCGGCGTAGCCACCGGTTCACCTGTTACGATTTCGTCGCATCGGTGGCCATCACAGAGAATATTGCACTCGTAGGAGATCAAAACGGCGCCTTCCCCTCAGATTTCACAGCCTTTCCAGAGTTATTGTTGCGCCCTCTTCTCCGGCGGTCACCAATTGGACCGACCAACTGCCGCAGGGCAAGTCGCTCACTGAGTCGTCGGCGGGTAGCTGTGATAAGATCGCAGATAGTCTCGAAAGCGCCTGTTGGATCCCTTCGCCCGTAATTAGACACTTTGAGAGTAACTGAGATTCTAAACTGTCCACGGCCCTCTCTTTCCAATCCTGACACCGGGGCTCCGTGATCAGAAACGGTCTCTTCAGCGGTCTCCCATTCGGCAGGCTCGTTGTCCAGCGCTTCATGTTCTTGAAGCTCGGTATGTGGCAGTTCGGAAACTTCTCCTCCGTCTTGCGCTTCCGCGACGGCTTCATCGCGATGCCCTTGAGTTCCAGGATCAGCGGCGGCGGTTTGGGGAATAGGTCTGGTTGCATTGGTCCTTTCTAATGCGCCCGCAACTACACGCAGGCCAGCGCGGGCAAGGTCTTCAAGTGGGACACCCATAAAATCACTTATGATGAACTGAGGCCATTGAGCCGGCGACAAAACCCTGCATGAATCCATACCGCAGCCAGAAACCCAACACTACGTTTTCTTCTAACTCATGCATCAGAGTCTCCGAGGCAATCAGAGTCTCCGAGGCATCCAACAGATTCTCAAATGCGTCAACCGCCCGAGGGGCCAGGTCTTCTGGCATCCCGTCCTTGATGAGTGCTGCAATGTATTCTTCGCGTGTCATAAAATCAATTCAGGCTGAACCAGCCCACCGACAATCTGAGGCGGTTATCGCGCCGGAAAACTTCCACCAGCAGGTAGCGAGACCAGCAAACGATCTGCCCGTCGCCAAGCTGGATCGGGACGATGACGCAGGAGAAATGCAGCCGTGCAATGTCCTTCTCGACGTTGAACGCATAGGCCCAGTAGGGCGCGGTTGCGGTGAGCTCTTGCAGGCTCAAAATGGATCCTTCCCTTCTGGAATTAGCGCCGGCTGTTGAGGATTGGGGGCTCTTTTGCGGAAGCGGTTCTGAATGCAGACCATGCAGGTTGCCAGCTTCATCAGGCCGAAAGGGTCACCGAGCTTCCCGTAATGATCGTCAACTTCCAGATGGATCGGACGTCCGCAGACTTTGCACTTCGCCTCGACGATCATATCGTCACCCCCAACTTAGCCCGCAATTCGTTGCGGCGTTTGACGAGACCGTGAAATTCAGTG
>JBGQLF010000268.1:0-9458 GCA_041499985.1 Gemmataceae bacterium | reverse complement strand
CACGGTGGTGCAGCAGATGACGCCAACGGTCTTGCTGGCGCTGATCGAACGCATGAGCCCTCAGGAAGTGATCAACAACCTCGGGTCGGTCCAGCGCCGCGGGGTGCTGGACAATCCGGACCTGAAGGCTCTCGTCGAGCAGAAGCTGGACGAGGCCAAGACGGGCGTGCGCGTCAGCGCGTTCAAGGCCGAAGAGGCCATGAAGGCGGCTCACCTGTCGGCGGACGTTCGCGCAAAGCTCGAACAGGTGGCCGACGCCCAGGTGAAGGCCAAGGGCCGGATCGCTCGACCGACCGCGCTCCTGATCGATAAGTCCGGTTCCATGAATCTGGCGATCGAATTGGGCAAGCGGATCGGGGCGATGATCTCGGCGATCTGCGAACAGGAGCTGTACGTGTACGCGTTCGACACGATGGCTTATCCCATTGAGCGGGCAGGTGCGGACCTGGCCGCCTGGGAAAAGGCGCTACAGGGGATCCACGCCGGGGGTTCGACCTCGTGTGGCGTCGCCCTGGAGATGATGACGCGGAAGCGGCAGTACGTTGAGCAGATCCTCCTGGTCACCGACGAGGGGGAGAATACCGCTCCGCTATTCGTCGAAAGCCTCCAGAAGTACCGCACGGCGGTTCAGGCCGAGCCGAATGTGTGCTTCGTCAAGACGCCGGGCGCCTCGAGCGAGCTGGAGGAACTGTGCCGGCGCGCCGGCATCTCGTGTGATGCGTTCCAGTTCACGGGGGACTACTACGCGCTGCCGAACCTGGTGCCGTTGTTGTCCCGGCCGTCGAAGCTGGAATTGCTCCTGGAAATCATCGACTACCCGCTTCCCACACGGAAGCCGGCGTAGTACCATCAACGAACCGGGGCCGGCTGCCCGATACTCCTAACCACGGTTCTCTGACCGTGGACCCATTGAAGCCCGAAGCTCTTCGAACTTGCAGCTGGCGCAGGTTTGCCCTAGCCACGGTTCTCCGACCGTGGACCCATTGAACGGCAGCGCTCTTGAGACTTGCAGCCGACCCCGGTTCTTGCTTTGCCGCAACGATGACGAAATCGAACCGATGGGATGATGCTCTGAGCCGACTTGCGGCTGCGGAGGAACGGTTTCTCGCCAACGAGTTTCTGGCCCCGGTCGTCCGCGGCGGCCTGGTGCAGGTACGGATCGCGGGTGTGATCTGCAGGCTCAAGGTGCAGCCCGCCGACTTCCAAGGCTGGGGCGTTTTCCGGCCTCGATCCCACACCGGAGCGCAGCTCGTGCGCACCGCCCGCCTCGCTGAACGGCAGCGCTACCTGGCGTTGTTCCCGCTGGTCCGGCTGATCCTCACCCGCAAGCACGACGACCAATGGTTGGGGATCCCGGCACACCGTGCGGACAGCCGCTTGCGCATCGAGGGCATGGTGCCGATTCGCTTGGTCGAAGAGGTCCAGCTCTTCGACGTGGTGGAGAGCCGTTTCGACGGCTCACAGTTCTGGTTCGCGGGGCCCGATCCGCGCTGGGATCCAGGAGCGGCGGCGTACCTCCGGCGCTCGTTGGATCAGCTGGCGGAGCCTGAGAAGCTGAGCCGGCCGGGTCTGATGGCAGAGGAACGAATGGCCTACGCGGCGAACTACGGACCGCGCTTCCAGGCCACGAAGGAGGCTCGGCGGGATCGGAACGAGAAGCGACTGCGCGCTGCCTTGGCGCACGCGGGCGCCGAGCTGAAGGAGTACCGCGAACGCGATGAGGTGTACACGGTGACCTACGAAGTGGACGGCGAGCAGCATGTCTCGGTCGTCTCCAAGCAGGATCTGTCGGTGCAGATGGCCGGCATCTGTCTGAGTGGGCAAGACGAGAATTTCGACCTGCAAAGCCTGGTTGGGGTCCTGCGCGAGGCGCAGGGCAGCGGAGCCTTTGTTCGCGTTGGCCACGCCAACCAGGGCATGGAGGAGGAAGCGTATTGGCGCGTGCATCATCCGCCGCACGGGTGAGGAATTGGTGTGCTTGGAAGCATTTCCGCGTGGCGTTGTGATCGGAGTCAAAGCCGATGGCGGGCAAGTTCCATCACGAGAGGCTCTATCGGGGCGGGGAGAGCGTTGCCAAGTTGGCCGCCGTGCCGGTGACGCTGTGCGGCGCGGGCGCGCTCGGTTCGCACCTGGCCGAGAACCTGGCGCGCCAAGGCTTCCCACAGCTCCGCGTGGTGGACCGCGACTGAGTCGAAGAGCACAACATCAGCACACAGCTTTACGGAGAAGCGGATATCGGCGCCTGGAAGGTGGAGATTCTTCGCCAGCGCCTCTTCCGCGCCGTTGGCATCGAGCTGGAAGCGCTCCGCAAGGAGATGACAGAGCGCACGGCCCGTAGCCTCTTGCAAGATGCCGGCCTGGTCCTCGACACGTTCGATAACTCCGCCGCGCGCCGTCTGGTCCAAGAGCACTCCCGTGCCCTGCACCTACCCTGTCTCCACATCGGCCTCTTCGCCGGCTATGGAGAGGTGATCTGGGATGAGCACTATCGCGTACCACACGACGTGGCCGGAGACGTCTGTGATTACCCGCTCGCCCGGAACCTCGTCCTCCTGACGGTCGCCCTAGCCTCGGAAGTCGTAGTCCGGTTCGTGTTGGACGGGATCCGGCAAGACTGGTCGGTAACTCTCCAGGACTTTGCTATTCGACCGCTGGAAACTTGAGACATGAGAGGTGGTGGGTGCGAATTACCTCCTTGCCTTTGATCGTCGCACCGATATAATCGACTCTGAGATTTCCCTTGGCTGGATGGTTACCTTCTTTACCTGACCGCCCTCCCTGTCGGGGACAGCCATCTAATCAATTTGACCATCCCCTTGTACGGAGCCAGCGTCGCGGGCAAGCGCTTGGTTAACGTGTCGAGACTCCGCCCTCTTTCCCCGCACAAAACGGTCGCATCCAGCGAGCCTTACGGATAGAGCCTCCACAAGTACGGGGCACAGGAGCACGGCCCGTTCGCCCAAGTTGCCTGAGACGATCTCTCCCAAAACCGAGGCTTCCCTATGCTGGTTGGGGCAAGACTGTCCGCTTAGACCACACTTGCCACCCGAGCAGTCTAGAATCTGTCCTTCATGAGGATTCATCCATGGCGGATCAGTTTTACTTCGCACGGGGCCAAGAACAGTTCGGTCCCTTTTCCGCAATGCAATTGAAGGAGTTCGCGGCCACGCGACGCCTTCAGCCAACGGATACCGTTTGGAAGGAAGGCATGACGAAGGGAGTGTTCGCTGCTACCGTCAACTACCTATTCCCAGACGCTCAAACCAAGGTGCGTCCTGCGGCCACAAACGTCGAAGCAGCTTCTCGGCCGGCCTCATCCCCCCAACCGGCCCCGACTCCTTCCCCTCCGATTCTTCCCCCGGAAGCGCTGTCGGCATCAGCGCTCACTCCCTCCGATGCCCAAGGAACCCCCGTTGAGTCCATACCAGGAATGCAGCCAGAAGACCTCGTACTGCTGACGATACCAGCGCCTGCCGAGGCCCCCGCTGCGGTTCCTGTTGCTCCGAAACCTGCATCGGTTGCGGGGCAGAGACAACCCATACCAACGAAGAAAGGACGAGTAACCGGAGCAAAGGGAGCCATCATCATCAGCCAGGACGGGGAGTTCGTCCGATACCGGATGAAATGCATCAAATGTGGCTATGAAGCGACGTCGCAAAACCGGATGCCGATCAAGAGTGGTTGTACCAGGGCAAGTTTCTTTTGTCCCAAATGTAAGAGAAGACGGCCCGTAGAAATACACGCGATGGTGTAATTGCTGCTCGATTGCCCCAGCAATCCCACCGCTCTTGGCCCAAGCACCATCAAAGTTCCGAGGGGCCACCGCCACCCCCTGCTTTCCGTGTTGCCTATTGGAAAGGTATTCCGGATGAACTTCCTCCGAGGATTCGTGCTGATTCTGAGCTTGCCTCTGCTAACGCAGGACGTTGCGTCTGGACCGGCGCAAGGCAAGAAGGTGCCTGCCCTTCCGGTGTTCGATGCCACCGGACCCAACAAGGACCAGGAATTGGACTACACGGCCGAGCGGAAGGACAAGCCCACGGTCTACGTCTTCGTACAAGCCGACAAGTGGGATCGCCCGATCGCTCGCTTCCTGCGCAAGCTGGATGAGGCTGTGCGGGGGGAGAGCCCGGATGCCTACGTCATCGCCGTTTGGTTGACCGAAAACCCGGACAAGACCAAGGAGTACTTGCCGGTCGCACAGCAGTCGCTGCAATTTCAGACTACCGCACTGAGCTGTTTCACAGGAGACAAGACGGGACCGAAGGACTGGACCGTCAACACCGATGCCCATGTGACCGCCATAGTGGCAAACAAGGGCAAGGTTGCGGTGACATTTGGCTACCGGTCGATTAACGAGACCGATGTGCCTGCCGTGCGAGACGCCCTGAAAAAAGCACGCAAGGAAAAGTAATCACCGCACTGGCCAGCAAGTGGTCTGGGCATCGTGGTTGCCGCGTACTTCGACGAGAAGCTGGGTACTCTTCCAGGCCAGCCGAGAGGATCGTTTGATTCCAGGATCAACAATGCCCTGACGGTTGGTTTGTTGACGCAGAACGAGCAGGCTGATCTTCACGTTACCATGCATCAAGGTGTTTCTTTGATCTTGCATGGGGGCATTCTGCCTTGCCTGTGTCCGTTGTGAACTGTCGTAAGTCCCAGGGATTAACGTCCGCCAAAGCTGCCAATGGCGGGAGCTGGTTCTCCGTTCGCCGCTTGACCATCATCCGGCCAATCCTCGAAGCGCACCGCCACGCGCTTGCTCACGCCGGATTCCTGCATGGTGATGCCATAGAGCACGTCGGCGACGGACATCGTCCGTTTGGAGTGCGTGATGATGATGAAGTGCGAGCGGTCGAGAAAGTCGCGCAGCACCGCCGTGAAGCGGCCGATATTGGCTTCGTCCAGGGCGGCATCGACCTCGTCCAGAATGCAGAACGGACTGGGTCGACTGCGAAAAATCGCCAGCAGCAGCGCCACCGCCGTCAGCGTCTTCTCGCCGCCGCTCATCAGCGAGATGCTGCGCAGCTCCTTGCCCGGCGGCCGAGCGATAATCTCGATCCCGCTCTCCAGAATGTCGCTCTCATCCTCCAGGACGATGTCGGCCATGCCGCCGCCGAACAGCTTGCGGAACAATTCTTGAAAATGCGTGCGGATGGTACCGAGCGTCTCGGTGAATAGCCGCCGGCTGTCCTGGTTGATCTTGGTGATGATCTCTTCCAGCACCCGCTTGGCCGCCATCAGGTCGTCGAACTGCGCGTGCAGCGTGCTGGCCCGCGTCTCCAGGTCGGCCAATTCCTGGAGCGAGTCGAGGTTGACGCTGCCGAGCCGGCTCAGCTTGCGGCGCAGCTCAGCGATCTCCTCGTTGACGGCTGCTGGGTCAAGAACAGAGGACAGAGGACCGAGGACAGAGGACAGAGGGAGACCGGAAGGTCCTTCCGCACTTCTGTCCTCGGTCCTCTGTCCTCTGTCTTCTGTCTTCTGTCCTCGGTCCTCTGTCCTCTGTTCTCTGTCTTCTGTCCTCTGTCCACTGTCCTCTGAGGGCGTGGTTCGTTGTTGATACAGCTCCGCCAGATCGAGCTGATAATCCTCCTGCAACCGTGCCGCCAACGTGTCCCGGCGATGCCGCGACTCGCTCACTTGCAGCTCGCGGGCGTGGGCCTGTTCCTGCTGGCCACGCCAGGTCGAACGCACCTGGTGGGCCTGTGTGGTCACGAGCTGGCGCTGTTGGCGCTGCTGGTCGCGCTCGCGATTCAGATCGGCCAGGCGGCGCTCGGCAGCCTCCTTGTCCAGGTAGCAGCTGGCCAGGACCGACGAAGCATGGAGCATGGTGCGCTGGCTCTCGTCCAGACGAGCCTGGGCGGCGTGCAGGTACTGTTCGCCCTGGCTGCACTCCTGGCGGCGCTGCTCCAGATCGGTCTCCATCTGCCGGTGCTTGGCCCGCAGCGCCGTCAAGCGTTCTTCCACCTGCGCTAGGGCGACCTTGGCGGCGGTGCACTCCTGCTGGCGCTGGTAGCGCTGGTGCTCCCACTGGCGAATTTCGCGATCGGCTTGCTCCAGTTTGGCCTGGAGGGCCTGCACGGTGCGCTCCGCGGCCTCGGCCTGGCTGCGGGCCTGCTGCCAGGAGGCTTCCAGGCTTTGGATTTCTTGTTCGACGCCGCTAATTTCAGTCCGGCTGAGGGCCACTTCCTCGTGCAGCCCCACGCGGCGCTCCCGATGCTGGCCGATCCGCGAGCGCAAGTCCGTGGCCTGCTCCGCGAGCACGTCGATCTCTTGCTGCAACTGCTCGGACTGGCCGTCCCGACCGGCAATCCGCTCGCGCAGCTCGCTCAGCTCGCGCTCCGTGGCGGCAAGGCGCTGGTCGAGTGCGCCGGCTTGCTGGCGGAGCTCGCGCAGCTCACTCTTGCGCGACAGGATGCCCGTCTCGGCATGATGCGTGCCGACCGTCAGCGTGCCGTCCGGTTCCAGCAATTCGCCCGTCAGCGTGACAAAACGATAGGCACGGGACTGCGCCGCGATCTCCCGAGCCGTGGCCAGATCGCGGACCACAAGCGTTTGGCCGAGGAGCTGGGTCGGAAGCTCCGCGAGCTCGGGGTTGTCGCAGGTGACCAGTTGATCCGCCGGTGCCACGACGCCGGGGTGAGCGGATAGTGTGGTGAGTGGTGAGTGCTGAGTGGTATCACCGACTACGCCACCATTCACGAACCTGGTCAGGGGCAGAAAACTGACGCGGCCCGCCAACGGCTCGCCCCGCTGGCGCAGCGCTTCCTCGAGCAGGGCCCCATCGCGTACCAAGAAGCGCTGGGCCCGCTCGCCCAGGGCCAGATCGAGGAGCGGGGCATATTCGCGGCGCACCGTCAAAAAGTCCGCGATCATGCCCAGGACCGCACGCCAGGGTCCCGGATCGGGCTGTTCGAGCAAAGCGAAGACCTCGCGGACGCCGGTGCCGAGCCCCTCGTGACTGCGCTCGAGTCCTTCGAGCACTTCAATGCGGCTGGCCAGGCCGCTACGCTGAGCACGCAAGTCCGCGGCCAGCTGCGTCGTGTCATCCAGGAGCTTACGCAGACGTTCCTGTTCCTGCCGGTGATCCGCCAGGGCTTGGCGCGCAGCCGCCAGGCGGGCCTGGAGCGCCTCATCGGCCTCGGTCAGCTCCTCCAATTCCAGATCGATTGAAGCGAGATGCTCGGCGGCCTGCTCAGATTTATGACGCAGGCGGTCGCATTCGCGACGCAGGTTATCGACGTTGGCTTTGTAACTGACCGCATCATTCTGAAGCTTCCCCGCCTGCCGCATCTGCTCAAAGTGGCTGTCCTTGTCGGCCTTGACCTCGTTCTGTAACTCGCCGAGGCGGCGCTGGGCGGTCTGGAGTTGCTCTTCGAGCGTGGACACGCGCTGGCGTTGCTCGTGGCATTGGCCGTCCACACCCTGAAGTTCACCGGTCGCCGTCGTCACGTGCTCGGCAAGCGCGGCGACGCGAGCATTCAACTCCGTCATGCGGGCGCGCGTGCGCCCCAGGTCAGCGTCCAGATCGGCCGAGAGCGTCCATTCATGATTCAGGGTCGTTTCCTCGGCGGCAATCTGCTGGCGGGCCCGGGCCAGCAAGCCTTCTTGCTCGCGGGCCGACTCATCGAGCTGGGTGAGCGCTTCTTCCAGACGGCGAAGGTTGCTCTCGTGCGTTTCCGCCTGAGTCGCATGCTCTTGCAGGGCCGCGCGCAGCTCTTCGAGCACCGCCATTTCGCGGTGCAGTTCTTCGGAAAGCTGATGATACTCCTGGAGTCCCAGGGCCACGCGCAGCTCCTGGAGCCGGTTGGTGTATTCCTGGTAGCGCTCGGCCTTGGCCGCCTGCAACTTGACACTGCGGAGCTGCTTCTCGACCTCGTCGACGATGTCGCGCAGGCGCTCGAGGTTTTGATCCACGCGTTCGAGCTTGCGCAGGGTTTCGGTTTTCTTGGCTTTGAAGCGGCTGATGCCGGCGGCTTCCTCAAAGATGGTCCGGCGTTCGCGGGTGGTCGCTTGCAAGAGCACGTCCACCCGGCCCTGTTCGATGATGCTGTAGGCGTCGGTGCCGGCACCGCTGCCGAGAAAAAGGTCCTTGATATCCTTGAGTCGGCTGGGCTGGTGGTTGATGAGATATTCGCCCTCGCCACTGCGATAGACACGCCGGGTGATCTGCACTTCCTCGGCGTCGGTGGCCAGGGCACGGTGACTGTTGTCGAAGGTCATGGTCACTTCGGCCAGGCCATGACTGCGGCGCGAGCTGGAGCCGTTGAAGATCACATCGGCCATCTCGCCGCCGCGCAGGCTCTTGGCGCTCTGCTCGCCAAGGACCCAGCGTACGGCATCGACAATATTAGACTTACCAGATCCGTTTGGACCAACAATACCGGTAATGCCGTGCGCGAAATCGAACTGCGTTTTCTCCGCGAAGCTCTTGAAGCCAACGAGCTCTAAACGCTTGAGCATGAGGCTGTCCAACCAGCAGCAAAAACCGGGATGGCGAGGCGGCAGCGCCACCTGACCAGCCCGGTAGCCAATTCCCCAAAAGCTGGTGGTCAGACCGTAGCCACAAGCGTCTCGCTTGTGAGCTCACTGCCCACAAGCGAGACGCTTGTGGCTACGACGCCAACCGCCCGCCGGGTTTTGTCCGGTAGCTCTTATTCTGCTAGCTTATGAAGTTTTCGGCCATTCGCCTCAGTCGGTGGACTTGCCACTGCGCTGGGCACTCTCCGGCGCGCTCTTCGCCTTACGATCGCGCAGGGCTGCCTCCTCATCCTGGAGCACCGCCGAGCGCGCCCGCCGGCCGGCGGTTTTCTCGAAGAGCGTCGGCGTGGCGCCGAAGTCGGCCTTGGCCTTGAGGATCTCCTCATCGGTCACCAGCAGGTCCGGATCGCTGGTCCCGGCCTTTGCCAATTGGTACACCGTCGTCGCTTGGGGTAGGGCATCGATGGCGACCCGGCTGCTCAGGCAGTCGCTGCGCTCGGCCTGGCGCAGGAATTCCACGGCATCCGAATACATGCCGCCCAACTCGCCCAGGGTGCGCAGGACCTCCTCGAGCTGGAGCGAACATTGCCGGTGAGTGACGCCGCGCTGGACCGAGAATCGGCTGACCGTGCACTTGTCATCCTCGCGGTTGGCCGTGATCACGAAGTCACCAGTAACGACGCTGAACGGCGGCAGCAAAACCGGTTCCTGGCCAAAGAGGACGATTTCCGCCCGCCGGCTACTCGACAGATGAACCAACGGCGGCGAATTCGGCGCGACGCGGTGTAGCCAGAAGGAATCGTTGAGCAATTCGCCTTGCAGGCTCGGTTCGCGCTCGTCCAGGGCACGCAAGGCACGGAAGGCACCATAGCGTGTCTCGGCGGACGGGGACGCCAGCAGCCGGCGCAGCTCGACGTAACTGACCGCCTCGTTCAGCGACGCCAGGGCCGTCAGGCTAAAGGCACGCAGCACCGGCT
>JBGQLF010000267.1:0-9471 GCA_041499985.1 Gemmataceae bacterium | reverse complement strand
GGCACGGCGGCAACCCGCAAGTGTGGTTGAAAATGCAACGACTCCGGGTATAGTGCCGCCGCGTAGCGGCACCGGAGGCGGTGCCATTCGGAAGAGATCCCTGCGGGGCGCGTCTTGGAGAGCGATCCATGAAAAATACCGGCCGATTCCTCTGGTTGGCGGCAGGCCTCGTCCTCGGGGTCGTATTGGCGGGCTTCTACGGCGGTCAACCTCGGATCGCGTTCGCAGCTAATGATCGCTTTGAAGACTACATCATGTGTACCGGGGCCGTCGGCATCACGCCCAGGGCGCTGACCGATGGTGTCTGGGTGCTCGATTACCGTTCCGGCAGGCTGCTGGGAACTGTCGTCGACCGCATCCAGGGCAAGATCGTTAGCTGGGCGGAACTGGACCTCGTCAGCGAGTTTGGCATCGCACCACGCCAAAATGTCCACTTCATGATGACGACCGGCAACATTGCGCACGGTCAGGCCGCGCTCTATGTTGCCGAGACGACGACCGGCAAATTCGGCGTCTACACGATGGGGCCGCGTCTGGATGGCCTTCCCGGTGCAGCGATTCGGCGTCACGATCTCGCTTCGTTCCGCCAGGCACCACCGGCGGACAACCCGGTCCGATGAGGCCCGATCCCAACGGAGCAGGCCGCCAACCGAGCTGTGGTGACCTGCTCCCTCGTTGGCTCGGCCTGCTTCGCTTGAGTTTATTTTCCTCCCTTCGACCCTTCCCTTCGGTTTGTCACTCCCATTCTAGCCAGCTTAGCGGGTAGGCATCATCTACTTTTCCTGAGCGCCCTGGGCCGGCGTCAACTGGGAAAACTCGGCGCTTTTGACCGGCGTGCCGCGCCAGCATCGGCTAGAGTTCTGGTGGATATCGGGCGTGCGCCTGCCATCGGGAGGATGGAAGAACCCGCTCGCCCCGGACTTCAGAGAAGAAGTTGCAGGCCATGAAAAAGCTCTTTGCCGTTGCCTTTCTGGGTCTGGCCACGCTCGGCCTTTCGACAGGGCATGCTCGCGCCGGTTGGCTGTGGCACCACCCCTGCCACTCCTGTGACGTGCTGGTTCACTGCCATCAGTACAACGCCTTCAGCCCGCCTTGCTGCCCAGGCGATAACTGCATGAAGGGAAATGGCGCAGCCCCCGGATACGGTGCTGCGTGCTCTGGCGCCGCTGGGTGGGATGGCCATGCCATGCAGATGGGACAGTTACCCGCCCCGAATGCTTGGAGTGCGGGAGCTCTCGCCGGCCAAATGATGCCAATTCCAGGTTCCGGTGCGATCCCGATGAATCCGCCCATGGTCAATTCGCCGGGCGCGGTTCCGAACTCGTTGCCGGCTCTCACCCAACAAGTTCCCACGGGCATGATCCGGCCGAATGGTCCCTCGCTGTATTATCCCGCGCTGAATCCGGGCTACGCTCCGGCAGCCATGCCTCAGGCCCACTAATGAACGAAGTGACACGGACAGAGGGAAGCCGAGAGCGCCGCAGGCGCCTGCGTTCGCGGGCTCTCAGGCTTCATCAGTGAAGAATAGCGGTTCTGCTTCACGCGGACGCGGACTCTCCCAGAACATGCCGACGACCAGAGAGCCGGCCAGCAAGCCCAGAGGAACTAGGCCATCCGCCCGATAGAACGCGGCCACGAGCGTGCTTGCGCCCAGGCCCAGGAGTGTTGCCAGGAACAGGCCGTGTCCGAAGACCATGAGTCTTTGAGCCCGGGCGGTGCGGGCCCAGAGAATTCCCCAAGAGCCGAAGACCAGACCCGCCAAGGTCAACCCCAAGAGCAGCGGTTCGAGATCGGGCACCCGTGAGTTCCTCCGTGACTGCGGGCCCTGAACGGCGGCGAGTATTGATCGGTGGGCCTCGCCATGTGGGCTGTGGGGCATCCTGCCCGGAGCAGACGGGCAGCATAGCGAGGCACCTCCGCACTGTAAAGGCCACCGCCTGGTCTCGGCTCCGGTGCATTTTGCCGGTCCGTCGGTTCTTATAAATGACCATGCATGAATCCGCAGCGTGGTCCCCACCCCGCTTGCCGGGGTGGTGCCGGGGTTCGTCACCAGAAAGGCAGCGTCCCCACGTTCCAGGCCCCCACCCCGCTTGTCGGGGTGGAGCCGCGGTTCGTCACCACGGGAAGCCTGGCCCTGCGGTCCTCGGCTCTGCTGCTACGAACCCCGGCTCCACCCAAGCAAGCGGGGTGGGGACCAGGTTGCGGATTCACGCACGGTGATTTAGCTAGAACCGCTCGGCGGCTTGGCCAGGCGGCGCAAAGCCTGCCGCACGAACCAATCGCTGGCGCGCGCGGGAAGCCAGCGCAGCAAGCGCACTTGCCAAACCGTCGGGGAAGGAAAGGCATAGAAGACGCGCCGCTGCCGGATCGCGTGGACGATGCGACGGGCCGCGTCGTCCACTTCGACGAGCGCGGGCTTGGGCTCGTCGAAGTGGTCCGTCAACGGCGTGCGGATCCAGCCGGGACAGATCGTCGTGACCGCGATAGCGTACGGTTTCAGCTCCACGCGCACGGCTTCCAGCAAAGCGTTGACTCCGGCCTTGCTGGCACAGTACCCGGCCATTCTTGGCAGACCGTGATACGAAGCCAGGCTGGAGATGCCCACGAGATGGCCTTGCCGTCGCGCCAGCATGCCGGGCAACACGGCACCAATGCTATTCGCCACGCCGATCAAGTTGACCCGGATCTGGGCCTCGATGTCTTCCGCCCGGAAGTTGACAGCCGTCGTCTCCAGGCCGATGCCGGCGTTGGCGATCAGCACATCGATCGACCCGAGGCGTTCCTGGAGCTTGGCCACTGCCTCAGTCAGGACAGCACGGTCGGTGACGTCGGCGACGGCCCAAGCGATGCGTTTCCCGTGGAGCGCAGTCGCCAGTGCAGTCAAGGGCTCCGGCTTCAAATCAAGGACCGCGAGAGAGGCTCCTTCCTCAGCGAGGGTCAACGCGAGCTGGCGGCCCAACCCGCTACCCGCTCCTGTGATCAACACCACTCGGTTGGCGAACGTCTGCATGTCCGTCCGTGCTCCTCGACAGGATCGCGCGAAAAGGTCTGCCCCTTTTCGCAACGGGCTGCTGGGGAACAAAAAAGCCGCCGAGTCCCGCAAGACATCGGCGGCTTAAAGATTTCCCTCGCTCGCGCTTCGGGCTCCTCCTGCGGAGGTTCCTTAACGCTTCTCGGCTGTCGGCCCCTGCACGGCGAAATCATACGCCGCCAACGCGCGATGCAGCGCCGCATAAGCCGATTGATCCCCAGGCGTCGCCGGAGCGAATTGCAAGCCGTTCTTGGTCAAGAAGTCCACCAGTTCGCCCACGTTCTTGACCTTGGGGGCGTACTTGCCGCTGAAATAATTCCCGACATCGGGCTGCCGCAGCGCCTTGACGGCGTCCTCAAAGCTGTTGAGGAACTGTTTGGCTTCAATGTACTGCGACGGTGGCAGGTCGCGGACCTCTTTACTCAACTGGTTCTGGAGTTTGTCGACATCATTGCCCATTTGCTGGAGCGTGCCGGCATCCACGCGGGTGTTGGCGCCGACCTGACTCACCGCCTCCTGGGCCAGCGAGGTCAAGCGATCGCGCTCCTCCTTGAAGTCCGCACGTGCCAGACCGACCGGCCAGTTCAAACGGCCGTCGTTCTTGAGCAGACCAATGTTCCCCCCACCCTTGACCGAGCTGAGATTGATCCGTTTCAGGGTATCCTCATCGACCGGGAATTGGGGGACGCGCTGCGGATTGGTTGTAATGGCTGCGATCCCTTGCAGCTTCTGGAGGTCCACCAGCAAATCGTTGAGTGCCTTGGCCGAGTAGACCTCGGTCAGCGGCGGGTTGTTGCGGCTGCGGTCGCGCTGAAGGATACGGTCTTCTTCCCGCAGTTGCTCGACGGACGGCGTCCGCTCCCGTTCGTAGAGGTACTCGTCGAAAATCCGCTTGCGGTTGGCCACACGCTCGGCCCGGACCTGTTCGTGCAGCAGTCGCGACTGCTGCTCGCTGACCATGAACTTGCCCTGGGCGTTAATCACGTCCGCCCCACCGCGGAGATAGCTGCCATAGGGGTTTTCGTAGTAGGACGGATAATAGGGATTGTAGCCGGACGACCCATCGGAACCGGGACTCCCCGTACCATACGGATTCGTCGACAGGGTTGCTGTTGACATATACGGATTGGAATACAGGCTAGCGTACGGATTGTAGGCAGCCCCGATACCAGGATTGTAAGCAGCCCCCACGTAGGGGTTGAACCCCGCAACGTACGGGTTATTCCCCATCGTAGGCAGCCCAAATGCCGCCCGGACGGTCGCGACGTTGTAAGCGTACTGCTGCAACGTCAGACCGGGACGCACCTGGAAGTACGGACTCTGGGCACGCACCTCGGGCACGACCGATCCCATTGCGGCCAGGCCGAGCAGGGCCGCCACGCCGATCCGCTTGAAGGAACTGAACATGACACGCCTCAGTAAGAGAACCGGAAACTGAACCGAGCGCTGGCTTGGATCCAGGACCTGGAACCGACTCAGCACTTGTCCACTTCGAAGTCCCAACACCTGCTGCTTCCCGGGGCGAGAACCTGACCGCGCCGACAACCGAGGGAATCATTCTCGGGCGGCACTTCGGGCAGGCGGCTTGATCCTAGCAATTCGCGTACCGAAAAATCGGATCAGAAGCTTCCCGGCGCCTTTTCCGACTCACGCAACCGCCTATGCAATTGTATGTCAAACAGTTGCAGAAGGAACATTTTTTCTCAGGGCAGAGCGATCGTGTGAGCAGCGCCCAGGCCGATGGTGTCAAGATGCCAGGTTGCTGAGCCAAATTGGCACAGGCTAGCCCGCGCCGGTGCACCCTACCCGATTACCAGTTTCGAAGCTGCCCTTTCCTGGTCAGCCTAGCCCGTGGGCCCAGGGCTGGCAAGCAAAACCTCAGCAGGGATCACGGATTGCTCCTCGCTACGTTCCGGTTGAACCGGTGTGCCAACTAATTCACGTACACGAACTCATTGCGGTTGAGCAGAGCCAGGCAAAAATCGACCAGCGCCGCTGCCGCAGCTGGATCGACGGTGGCCGGCACCTCGGATGGAAAGCCTACAGGCAGCTGAGCGCGCAGCCGATGCTGAATCAACTCGGTTTGCCCCTGGAGAAACTCTCGGGCCAGCCGCATTTCGACCTCTCGGGGCGGCCGAGCCAGGGCAAGGCGGTAAGCGGTTTCAAGCTGACGCTCCCTATCCGCCCCGCATTCCCGGAGCAGCCGTGCGGCGAACTGCTTGCTCTGCGCCTGGATCAACGGGCCATTCATGAGGATCAGCGCCTGCGGGGCAAACGTACTGACTGCTCGGATCGGGCACGAGGTCAACGTATCCGGCTGATCAAACGCCTCCAGCAAGGGCAGACGCACATTACGCTTGGTGAACAGGTAAATGCTGCGGCGGCTGTGTTCGCGAACGTCCGGCGTCACGTGCCAGAGCCCATCCGGCTCGCCTTCGGTGAAGATCAACTCGTAGACCTCCGGCTCCAGGGGAACGCGCACCACCGGACCGCCAAGCTTCAGATGCAGCGTGCCGGCGACGGTCAGGAGGTGGTCCCGCAGCGCTTCGCCGTCGAGCCGCCGCCGGTTCATCCGCCACAGCAGCCGATTGGCTGGATCGACTCGGTTGGCTCGGTCGCCGTCCGCCACTCGGCTCACTTGTTGATAGGTGTTGGATAAGAGCAACAGTCGGTGCAGATGTTTGATGGACCAGCCGTGCTCGACCAGCTCGCAGGCCAGCCAGTCGAGCAGCTCTGGATGCGTCGGCGGTTCGCCGCGCGCGCCGAAATCGTTGGGTGTGCCCACCAGACCTCGGCCGAAGTGTTGCTGCCAGATGCGGTTGACCAGCACGCGGGCGGTCAACGGATGATCGGGGCGCGTCAGCCAGCGGGCCAGGGCAACACGATCCAGGCGCGATCCGGTGGCCGAGCTCGCCTTGGGGGGTAGCTCGTCCAGGATGCGCGGAAAAGACGGTTCGATTACCGCGTCCTTGCGCTTGGGATCACCGCGGTGTAACAGATAGGTGGACGGAACCTTGTCCTGATCCTGAACCGCCCAGGCGTGCGGAGCCGGGGGAGGCATTTGTGCTTCCAAGGCATGGATCTGGGCTCGTAGCGCCGCACGCCGTTCCAGGTCGGCGGGAGTCAACGCATTTAAGATCTCATCCCAGGTGACCTTGACCAGGATCTGAGCGTGTTCCGCCAATTTCTTCTGCTCGGGCGTCCGCTGTTTGGCATCCACTGTCAGAGCTTCTCGATACAGTGGCTCCAGGCGCGTTTTCTTGGACTCGGTCAAGCGGGCCTTGCACGGAGCATCCAACTTGGCCACTTCTTTGCGCAACGGTTCCATTCGGGCTGTGAGATCCTTTACCAGCTTCGCGCGGGCCGACCGCTCGTCGGCATGGGCGATGTCGATGTCCTTGGGCTGGGCCGCGGCGAAGAACGCTTGCAGGCGATAATAGTCCGCCTGCGAAATCGGATCAAATTTGTGGTCATGGCAGCGGGCGCAGCCGATGGTCAGGCCGAGGAACACGGCGCCGACCGCGCTGGTCATTTCCGTAAGCACTTCCTGGCGGTTGACCTCCGGATCGGTATTGCCCCCAACCACGTGCATGGGACCACACAAATTGAAACCGCTGGCTACCAGCAACTGGGTATGGGCCCGAAGATCCTGGCCTCGGGCTAGCTCATCGCCGGCCAGCTGTTCCAGGAGGAACCGGTCATAGGGCTTATCGTCGTTGAACGCCCCGATGACGTAATCGCGGTAACGCCAGGCGTGGGCGCGCTCGCCGTCGGACTCATAGCCATTTGACTCGGCATAGCGGACGACATCGAGCCAATGCTGAGCGGCACGTTCGCCATAGTGCGAGGAAGCCAACAGCCGGTCGACGAGTTGTGCATAGGCCTCCGGTCGCGCATCGCGGAGAAAGCGTTCGAGATCTTCCGGAGTGGGGGGCAGCCCAGTCAGGTCAAAGGTGATCCGGCGCAGGAGCGTGCCCCGATCGGCCGGTGGCGCGGGCTCGAGTCCGGCTTGTTCGAGTTTGGCCAGCACGAAGGCATCGATGGGGTTGCGCACCCATTCCTGGTGCTGAACCTTCGACAGAGCTGGCCGTCTCGGCCTCTGGAAAGCCCAGTGACGGCGGGCCGTGGCAGTCAGAGCCGGTTCCGCTGGCGCTCGGGCTGGAGAGTCGTCCGCCGGGAGACTTGTCGTTCCCGCCGCCAGCAGTAACAGCGTGAGCATCGAAGCCAAACGAGGGCAGGGCACAGTCATGGCGAACCTCAATATTTCGCGACGGGGCGCAAAAAACCGGTTTTTTGGCTAGGCGGAATCCAATTCGCAACCTAGAGTATCTAATGAGCAGGGTAGTTGCAATCGCCTACCTGGAAATGACCAGCAGCAGATGTACATCCCGTCCTGAGCCGATCTACCTTGCACGAGCGTCCGAGCGTCGGCAAGCCTTGTCCCCCCTCCCTATAATATTGTGGCGGTTGGGTAGCCGTTCCATGCCCTTAGCCAATACAACTATGGATTCGGCGGCGTTCGGGATTGGCCAGGAAGTTCTCATAAAGGGTGATAACCGGCCGCTGCCGTCCTGCTTGGATCGCAGGATCGCGATTTGCAATGACTTAGGATGGCGGAACAGAAACCAAGACAGGATGGACCGATGAAACGGACGAACAAAACAACCGGAACAGAGGCCCTCACGTTGGCGAAGGATTTGGCCAACGAGGGACGCGGACAGACGGCGTTTGGCGAGGACGATGCGGCCGTTCTCCAGCAGGAGGAACGCGAGACCGAGGACTTGAACCTGCTCGAGGAGGACCATAGCGGGGCGGCCGAGGTCCTGGAGGAGGATCCGCACGCGCCGGATGACACGCTTGGATTGTATCTACGGCAGATGGGGTCGATTCCCTTGCTGAGCCGAAAAGAGGAGCTCGAGCTGGCCCAGCGCTTGGAAACGGCTCGGCGGCGCTTCCGCCACGCGGCTCTGTCGAACTGGCGCGTCCTGGGGCACGTCGTAGAGACCTTTGAGCGGATTCAGGCTGGCCAACTGGCTGTGGATCCGAACATTGATGTGGTAACGAGCCTCGGGCTGAGCCGTGACCAGATCCTGGCGCGCCTGCCGCACAACTTGCCTACTCTGCGCTACCTGTTGGAAGAATCGACCGTGGAATTCCAACAGTTGTTGCGCGCGACTACGTCCGCGGCTCAGCGTCGCGTGCGCCGCAGCTTGTGGCGCCGTTTGCGCAAGGCCTCGATTCTGGCGGAAGAACTCTCGCCCCGGATTGACCTGCTGGAACGCTGGAGCGAGGAGCTCTGGGACCTGGGAAACCAGATGGACGTCTTGGTGCGCCAGAGCAACGCCGGTGGCCGCTCGGCCGCGGATCGGGAACAGCGCACGAAGGTGGTGAAAGAACTGCGGAACCTGATGCTCCAGGTCCAGGCGACACCAGAGGAGCTCAACCGGCTGGTCCATGTGCTGCAACGCCGCCGGGTGGCGCACCAGCGGGCTCGGCGCGAGCTGGCCGAGGGCAATCTGCGCCTTGTCGTCTCGATTGCCAAACGGTACCGCGGGCGGGGCCTGCCGTTCGCCGACCTGATCCAGGAAGGCAACCGTGGGCTGATGCGGGCCGTTGATAAGTACGAACACCGCCTTGGCTTCAAGTTTGGCACCTATGCTACCTGGTGGATTCGCCAAGGGATCACCCGGGCCCTGGCGGATCATGCTCGAACGGTGCGGGTGCCGTGCCACCAAGTCGGTATGTTGGCCGCAATCGAGCGCGTTCGCGGCGAGCTGGCGGTCAAACAGGGTCGTGAGCCCACGGTGGAAGAGATTGCGGCCACGCTGGGAGTAACGCCCGAGGAGACCCGTTCGTTGCGCGTGGTCGGACGCCATCCGGTCAGCCTGCATGACCCGCTGGGCGGCGACGGCGAACGAGCGCTGGAAGATTTTCTGAGCGATGCCGGGGCTACGAACCCAGGCCAAGCAGTGGACCAGCATTTGCTCAAGGAACGCATTGCCGAGGTTCTGCGCTCGCTGACGCCCCGTGAACGCGAGGTGATCGAACTGCGCTTCGGTTTGCGCGACGGTCATCCACGTACCTTGGATGAGGTCGCGCGCACCTACGGGATCACCCGGGAACGGATCCGCCAGATCGAGGCACGTGGTTTGCTTAAGCTACGACAACCCAACCGCAGTCAACGCCTGGCCGAATTCGCCGAGGTGGAATGAGGAGTGGGTTTAACACGAACCCGAAGCGTCCGCGCGGGTTCGTGTTGAAGATTTGTACACCGAGTGTTGTTGGCCTGGTTCAGATCCGCTGTGTTCTGGTTAGCAGCGTTGTGGCGGGCACTTTTTAAAAATGCCGGGGCCCCCCGGCAATTTGTAAAATTGCCCCCCCAATGAGGTTGCCCCCGTGTTTCACGGGGGTGCCACAACCGCATTGGTATGCGTTGGGAT
>JBGQLF010000266.1:0-9482 GCA_041499985.1 Gemmataceae bacterium | reverse complement strand
GCAGGCGCTGACCCGCCTCGCTTCGCCTTGCTCTCTCTCCAGTGAGTCCCCACCGAAGGGACAGATGCCCGCGGGAATATCTCGGAAGCCATCCTCGATCTCCCGGTGAATCCGCTTCTGCTTGGTCGTCCCGTTTGCCAGAGCCTCGAAAGAGGCGCGCCACTGTGCAATCGTCTCCGGCGAGCGCGCCTGCATTGACGCAAAACTGTAGTAGATCATCCGCCGGCACCACTGCACCCACTCGGCTGCCCCTTGCAGCCACTGCGGCGAGGCGTAGCATGGCGCGAAGACCGTCAGCCAGCGGCTCTTCTCGACATGGACATCCGGCATCTGTACCGCAAAGGTCCAGAAGTCGTCGAACCCGCCCAGCGGTGCCCCCACTGCGTCCACCACCCAACTCTTCATCAGCTGCCGATCTTGCTCTGCGCCGAACTTCATCGCCCAGTACGCGGCGAAGAAGGCCTGCACCGTGCGGTCGTGCCAGACCAGTCCCTTCTGTCCGAGTTCGCGGAACAGCAAGAAATCGATGGGCCCGTTGTTCATCTGGACCAGCGGCTCGAAATCGTGACCGAAATCCAGGTCGGCGCGCCCTCCAGCGGCAAGCAAACGCCGGGATACGGCGGCCAGGAACGTCTCCAGTTGCTCCTCGGGCACGCCGACAGTGTTAGGTTCGGGCCGAGCCGGGTCGGCGTTTGTCGCGAACATTTCAAAGGCAATGGCGCCGAGAATCGCTGCCGTCCGGTCGATCCGCCGCTGATAGTTGGTCCGGCTCGGCTGCTCTTCTGCTCTCAGACCGATGCACTCGGCTGGTCCGGTCAGCCCGGAGGCGATCAGCCCCTGCGGTTTGACGTGCCTCTCCTGCCCTGGAACCCAATGCTTGGGATCGACCCATTCCCCCGGCGTGAAGTAGGCCAGGTCGTACACATCCGCGGCCGTGCGCAGGTCGAGGTTTCTCACGATGGCCCGCCGGTCCTCGGCTCCGTCGCCGGCCGCCTGCACGGCCCCTTCCAGCATGCGGGCGGTCAACCGCAAGAGGCGAGGTACCGCTAGCAGTCCGCGGCCTTCCGGGGCAATGTCGTCGTACCAGTCCCCACCAGCGTGCCGCGACAAGTAGAAGCGGATGTCGGCCTCGGCCAGCGGTTCGACACGTAGGAAATGCCACTCGGGGCCCGAGAATAAGCCCCAGGCGCTGTCGAAGGCGTAGGGCCGCCCCGCGATCCACACCGGGCAGTTCTGCCATTGGTGCGACTGGAGGACCTCCCAGAGGATCTTCGGAATGTCGGATTGAGAAAGGGCATGGTCCAGCCCATCGAGGAGTAGCGTGATCTGCCCGGAGGTCTGCTTGCGGGCGAGCGCCTGACGATGCCGTTGCGCCTCCCCGCCGGCGCACTTCTTCACCAGGGTCGCCAGGCGTTCGAGGAGGGTATCCGGGGCGGTATGCTCGTTGACCAAGAGGTTCAGATCGTGCGTGGTGTTGAGACGCAAGAGCAAAGGGATTTGGCGGTGGCCGGGTTGCCGCGTGATCGCGGCCGCCAACCACTCCAGGTTCGTGGTTTTGCCCAGGCCGGCATCGCAAACGAGCGCTACCCGCTTCCGCGGCTCGCGTCCCGTAGCCTGTTCCTGGACAACCGAGCGTTCGAGGCGGACCCACGGATCCCGTGGCGCCTCGGAACGTTCGCGGCGGTCGCTGGCAATCTTCTCCGACACACCGCCACAGACATCGAAACGGCGCTGATCCGCGTCGGTGACACCGACCAGCTCGGACAGTTGCTGCCCGAGGAGAAAGAGTTGCGGTTCCCGTACGTCGGACATAGGCATCTCCGGCAAGCTCGCATTCTGGAAGGCTCGGCGCAGATTCTACCGGACGACGGGCCGGAAAACACCAACCGGCAGACATCGGGGCGAATGTCTGCCGGTTGGAGACGACGGACCTAATCGCGGTCCTGGAGTTCGCGAAGGTGGGCCAGCTCTTCCGCCTTGCGGCGGTCGATCTCGGCTTGCGCCTCCTCCAGACGTTCGAGCTGTTCGCCCAGCTCCGCAGACGGTGGGAACGTCGCCTCGGCTTCGGCGCCAGGCGCATCAAGGGACGACGGGATAGCCGGTTTCGTTACCGGCTCTGTCTTCTTCGTCGTGGTCATGGACATGCGTCACCTCGCTTTCCACGGATTTGGCCACCAGCGCGTGGAGCAACCACGGACGTCCGTGGAGCCGTGCATAGCGGCCCAGTTTGAAGAGAAGTTCGCGGTGGGTTTTCGCCACCAACACGTTCGGCAGCGCCACCAGCGGAAAGGCCTCTAGAGCTTCGGGGGAATAGGTATGCAAGCCGACCAGCACGCCGCGACGAGCGTGCTGATTTGCCTGAACGACCGCGGTTTCCTGCTCGCCGAAGAGGACTTGGTTGAAATCAATGACCAGGGCCTCGGTGACCTCCAGCACGCCGATCTCCCGCGGGTGCATGCAGACGGTGCGGTAACCGAGGCGATAGGCGTCGGCGCGTTCCAGCGCATCAGCGGACACGTAAGTGGCGGGAAACATTGTGCCTTCTCCTGGATACACCGTCGTCAGCCTCCGCTGCCGAGCGTGTGCGTTGTAGTGACGTTCGTCCTTGCATCTAGGAGAAGGCACGGTTATCGACGACGGTCAGAAAAAATGTCTCTGGGGTCACGTTCACGGAAGAATTGATCCGGTGTGGCGCGCCGCGCGGGAAAAGGAGGCCAGGATTGGTAGTCCAGGACAGCAAGACGGTGTTCACGCAGCGGCTCAAACGTGGGGATGCGTTGGCACATGGACTCGGGGCAAGTGATCGTGGGCTTGCGGGTGCTGTACTGCAGCGGAATCTGGACCGACGTCGTTCACCGCGACCTGCGGTCCCGCCCCGTACCCCAACGGGTAGAAAGGGCAAGTTCTCGGCTTGCAGAGCAAAAAACTTCCAAAGGGCCGCGTGTTCACGATGCCAGGGCGACTAGACCTGGCCAGAGTGAACGACACGAGCAATCCCACCGGTTCGTTTTCTCGACCAGCAGATTGCGAAAAGGGAGAAGAAGTGGTAGAAGGGGCTGAAAATCGAGCTTGATCGGTCTATCCTCATCATCTTGATTAGGGAACTTCCATGGCAAACGGAAACGTCCGGCTGCGAGACCTATTGATCCTGTTGCCCGGCATTAGCGGCAGCGTACTCCAGAAGGATGGGAAGGACCTGTGGGGCATTTCCGGACAGTCCATCTGGTCCCTCGTCAAGAGCGCCGGGGGTTCGTTGCGCCAGCTCACGCTGACGCAGGACGACTCTTCCATGGAAGACCTTGGAGATGGGATCCGGGCTCCGCGTCTTATTCCTGACGCCACGCTCATTCCTGGGTTGGTCAAAATCGACGGCTACTCGGTAATTGCACAGAAGATCAGGGGCCGCTTCCGTGTCGAAGAGGGTACCATCCACGACGATAAGCCAGCGAATTTCATCCAGTTTCCCTACGACTGGCGGCGTGATAACCGGGTCGCCGCCCGGCAGCTTCAGGAACTGGTTGCCCGGCGACTCCCACAGTGGCGGAAGTACAGCGGAGCTGATGATGCGAAAGTGATACTCGTCGCCCATAGCATGGGGGGACTCGTCAGCCGATATTACCTGGAGGTTCTTGAGGGGTGGCGGGACTGCCGGCTTCTCATCAGCATGGGGACCCCCTACCGTGGCTCCCTGAATGCCCTGAACTTCCTCGCCAACGGCTACAAGCGCCTGTCCGTTGACATGTGCCAACCTCTGCGGAGCTTCACCTCCATGTACCAACTTTTGCCGATCTACCTGTCCCTGCGCGTGGGCGTAACATACCGGCGCATCGGTGAGATTGAAGCGATCCCAGGCATCGAGCGGGCCCGCGCCGAGCAAGCACTTGCCTTTCATCATGAGATCATGGATACGGTCGAGCAGCATGGCAGGGAGGAGCATTACATCAAGGGGGCGTACCGGATCGTACCGGTGGTGGGGGTTCGTCAGCCCACCAATCAGTCAGCGGAGCTCGTTTCCGGGCGGTTGACGGTCAGTACCAAGGTCCCTGAAGGAATCGATTCTCTGCTCGAAGATGGCGACGGGACAGTGCCTCGGCTCTCGGCCATCCCAGTAGAGCTCTCGGATGAGTTCCGGCAGTGCTTCTTCGCAGAACGGCACTCGTCGTTGCAGTGCAACGAAACGGTGCTTGAGCACGTTTGCGGGATTATCGAGCAATCTCAGGTCGTGGGGTTGAGGGAGATCCGGGGGGCCGACGTTGCCCCTGGGACGGCGGCGCAGCCTGCAATCTCCCTGGGCCTTGAAGACCTTTACTTTCCTGGAGAGCCTGTAACCTTCCAGGCCCGGTTCATCAACATGCCCGGGAATGCGGGTCCACCGCGGGGGAAGATCGAAGCGGTTGGGGGAGGGGCGACTCAGGCGATCATGTTTCAACCAGAAGCAGACGGCTGGTCAGCCCAGGTGCATGGGCTTCCCCCAGGCGTGTATCGACTGGAAGTGCGCGCGCCTGTCGCGGGCGGCGCCGCACCCTTGCCTGTGCATGATTTGTTCGAGGTCGCAGCAGCGTCCAGCTAGACGGTCGCAAGCATTTTCCCATCACTTTCTCCCTTCGGCCCGTCGGTGGGGACGCTTGTGCTCTTGCGTTTGGCGCCACGCTGCCTGCCCTGCCGGGTGGCAAGGAGGCGAAGGGGATTAGCAACTGTTACGGGTAGTTGGAGCAGTTGGAGGCTGAGGGCCCGCGAGCGGGGCGAGCAGAAACGGCCCTGAGCCGAGGCACGCATGGGGCCGCGGCCCAGACCATCGCAGTGAGAAAGTCACGACAGCTGTACCTTGGGAGAGGTCGATGAGCTGGGAACCGTGGTCCCGGAAAAATCCCAACAACTTGGTCCGGTATGTGACACCCCTGGCGAACCGCTGGCTGCCGCTTGACCGAAGCGGGTTCGACTTGGAACGCCAGCCGGATGGGCGTAGGCGTTTGGTGGAAGCCATTTACAACGCTCTACTGGAGAAGCAGATTCAGTACGCCTTGGAGGAATACCATCCCTCCGCTCTGCTCCAGATCATCCGCACGCCAGCGGAAGTGCTTGTCTCGCCGCGCCGGGGAACCTGTCTTGATTTGGCCGCGCTCTTCTGCGGGCTGTGCCTCAGCTACGACTTGCTCCCCATGCTCATCGTAACCGAGGGGCACGCCTTGGCAGCGGTGTCCCTGACGCATGGACTTCGGCAGCGGCATTACCGGCCCGGGCGGGGATGGTTCGAGAATGATCGCCTGACGAACCAGGCTCCCCTCCGCGAGCAAATCGAGGAGAACTCGCTGTTGGCAGTCGAATGTACCGGGTTTGCCTACAGTGAAGCTCTCGGGCAGGTCTCGGGGGACCCTTTCCCAGAGAGTGTGGGACGGGAGCGGGGAGTACTTCCGTTCGACCGCGCGGTGGCTGCCGGCCGGGAACAGTTGGACTGCTCGCGCCGGCCTTACTGCTTTGCGCTCGATGTTGCGGTTGCCCACTACGATTGGCGGCTCGAGCCGTACTCCGTGATCTACGACATCCTCCAGGAGGCTCCGGATGCGCTGAAGCAGTACCTACGCGTCGAGCAGTTCCACACCCTCGTGAAGGAACGGACACAGCACTTTATCGGTCGTGACTTCATCTTCAAGGGAATCGATGAGGCCCTAGCTGATCCGAACTTTCCCTCTGGCTACCTGATCATCCGTGGCGAGCCGGGCATCGGCAAGACCGCCCTGGCGGGGCAGTTGGTAAAGACTCGCGGCTACGTGCATCACTTCAACATCGCATCACAGAACATCTGCTCGATCCGCGATTTCCTGGGAAACATCTGCTCCCAGTTGATTAGTCGCTACGGGTTGCCCCATACTTCTCTGTCGGACAGCGCGCTTCTGGATAGCGGGTTTTTGAGCCGCCTGCTCGGCGAGGTCGTGCGGCAGTCGCCAGGCCAGCGCATCGTGGTCCTGATCGACGCGCTCGATGAGGCGGAAGATGCCCCTCGGGCAGGGACCGTCCCCCGCCGGCCGAACTGCCTCTACCTGCCGCCAGTGCTGCCGCACGGGGTTTACTTCATCGTCACGACCCGGGAGAAGGACACCTACCAACTGGTAGTAGACCGCTCCAAGTTCATCTACTTGCGAGACGACGATCCCCAGAACACTGAGGACGTCCGCACGTATGTCCGCAACTTCCTGGACGCGCACCGCCTAACCATGGAGCCGCGGCTCGCCGAGTGGGGGCTCGACGATCCCGCCTTCGTGGGGGTAATCACGGACAAGAGCGAAGGGAACTTCATGTACCTGGTTTATGTCCTCCAGGACATCCGCGACGGTCGGCTCACCCGTGCCACCCTCGACGACTTTACCAAGCTTCCGAGGAACCTCCACGAGTATTACGACTCGCACTGGGTGGTCATGCAAGCGGCCGACTCGGCACAGTTCGAGCGCCGCTACCGACCCGTCGTCTGTCTGCTCGCTGTCGCGCGCCAGCCCGTGACAGTCGCCAAGCTGCTGGAGTGGAACCAGCGGGTAGCCCGCCAGGCAGGACACTCCGAACTGAGTACCGCCGACATCAAGGACGTCCTCCGTAACTGGCGCCAGTTCTTCAACGTCGATACCGGTAAGGACGGCGAGCCGCTATGGCGCATCTACCACGCCAGCTTTCTCGACTTCTTGAGGGAGAAGGTCGACTTGAGAGACTACGTGAACGTCATTATTGACACGGCCCTCAGCAAGATTCAATGATAGGGGCAGGCCTGAGACGAGCTGGCGGGCCCGTTTCCTGGTTTCAGCCGGCCCCGCAGCTGCGCGGACAGTGGACAGGAGCAACGGACCAAGAAGTCTGCCATTTCAGAGACGTGATGCGCCTGGCGGACTACATCTTGTCCTCGGGCACCAGGGTATAATTGGCGATGTCCGAGGCCACGTCGGGACTGTCCAGCTTGGTCTGCAGCCAGTGGAAGTCGAGGAGGATCGGGCGTAATTGATCAAGCCAGTATCTGTCCGCGAGGTGCACGGGGACGTGATAGGAGCAAGAACGAGGAAGCCGAGGGGCGGCCATGCGACCATGGTATGGCGCGTTGGATATGTACGAACTGGTGAACCTGCCTGCCCTCATGGCAGACGCAGGCCGGCTCGAGGAACTGGGCCGGCTCCTGGGGGATTTCGAGTGGCTGCAAGCCAAGCTCGCACGGACGGACCCGTCCGTGGTCGCCGCGGACTTCGACTTCCTGCCCGACGAGGGTGGGCTTCAGCGCGTCCAGGGAGCGATCCGCTTGGCCGCGCACGTGCTGGCCCAAGATCCGGACCAGCTGGCCGGGCAACTCCTTGGCAGACTTCTCGGCGACGAGAGCGTGCCGGTCCGCGCCCTGCTGACGGCAGCCAGGCCAGCGGGGACCAGGGCATGGCTGCGGCCGGCCGTAGCCTCCCTCACCCCGCCGCGAGGGCCGCACGTTCGCACTCTCGCCGGTCACGAGAGGGCTGTCTACGCCGTGGCGCTGACGCCGGACCTCCGTTGGGTGGTCTCGGCGTCGGCCGATAAAACCCTCAAGGTTTGGGACTTCGCCACCGGGACGGAGTGGCGCACACTCCGAGGCCACTGGGCCGACGTGACCGCGGTGCTCGTGATGCCCGGGGGAAAAGTCGTCCTTTCCGCCTCGGCGGACCGCACGATTCGGGCGTGGAACCTCGCCAGCGGGGAAGAGGAGGGTCGGCTGGAGGGGCACACCGGTGCGGTCAGTGCGCTGGCCGTTACGCCTGACGGGGGCTGCGTCCTCTCTGCCTCGGAAGACAAGAGGGTTATCGCCTGGGATTACGCGACCCGCGCCCAGAAGTTCGTGCTTGGCCCACACGGTGGCTGGGTGGCGGCCGTGGCGGTGACAGCGGACGGACGGCTGGCGGTTACCGGCGCAGATGACGGCACCATCACGTTATGGGACCTAGCCAACGGCCAGGCGGAGCGCGTGCTGCACGGGCACGGCGGTCCCGTTAGTGCGATCGTTATTCTGCCGGGAGAGGAACGGATTCTCTCGGCGTCCTTCGATAGGACTATGAAGGTCTGGGAAATATCCTCCAATCGCGAGTGCCTCACGCTCCAGGGACACACCGATGGAGTCACGTCGGTCGCCGTCACACCGGACGGGCAAACCGTAGTTTCCGGCTCGTACGACCGGACAGTGCGCGTTTGGGACCTCGAGCACGGAACTGAACTGGAGACCCTCTCCGGCCACGGGAATCAGGTCAGCGCGGTGGCACTCGGACTGGGTGGGCGGTTCGTGGTTTCCGGCTCGGCCGATCGGACAGTTGCGGTCTGGGACCTTCGGGCAGGCCGTCCCTTTCAGGGCCCGCCGCGGCACGTGGCGGCCGTCGCGGCGCTGGCGATGACTCCCGACGGCCGCTCCTTTGTCTCCGGATCCCACGATCACGGCATCAAGTTGTGGGACGCGTTCAGCGGGGAGCACCGGCTCACCTTCCCTGGTCACGAGGAAGGAGTGGAGGCCGTCGTGGTGGCGCCTGACGGACGGACGGTCATCTCGGGCTCGCGTGATAGGACTTTGAAGGTTTGGGAGATCTCAACTGCCGCAGAGCGGGCTACACTTCGCGGGCACAACTCATGGGTCGACGTTGTCTGCGTCACCCCGGATGGTCGTGCCGTGATCTCCGGCTCGCGGGATAAGACCATCCGCGTTTGGGACCTGCTCACAGGGAAGGAACGGTTGATCCTCCAAGGTCATGAGTCCGGAGTTACCTCCGCGGCCGTATTCCCGGACGGGCGACGGCTCGTTTCCGGCTCCTTTGACGGCCGTCTCGTCGTCTGGGACCTGATCAGCGGGGAAATACTGTTCCGGTTGCGAGGGGACGACGCTTGGGTCCGGTCGCTAGTGGTGACGGAGGACGGCGAATCCATCATTGCCGGGACGCAACGAGGGACGCTGACGGTCTGGGACCTGGAGACCAAGGACGCGCGCCTCGCGCTTCCGGCCCACCTCGATGCGGTGACGGGCGTGGTTCTCACACCGGGTAGCCCTTTCGTCTTCTCCGCGTCGGCGGACAGGTCCCTCAAAGCCTGGGACTTAACGAGGGGGCAAGAGATCGCAGGATACCGAGGGGATAGCGGCTTCTTGGCCTGTGCCGCGACGCCTGGCGGCGAGCGCGTTCTGGCCGGCGATGAGATGGGACGGATACATTTCTTGGATGTCGAAGTGTTAGGCGCGTGAGTTTGCAGAGGGGAAGCTCATCTACCAAATTGCTGGACGGTGTAGTTTCTCACTTCACGAAGGATCTTCCTGTATAGCTAATACCCTACCCCTCGGCCTCGGCCAAAGCTGATGCCAACAGCCAGTTCAGACTCGCGGTTGACCGTGGTGGATTTTCTGGGGGCATGTCTCGCAGAGGAGATTTGCTACCGAACAGTCCACGAACGAGACAGCATCTCCGGCCGCTGGGTTTGCCGACTATGACAGCGACGGTGTTCGAAGAGTGTTC
>JBGQLF010000265.1:0-9501 GCA_041499985.1 Gemmataceae bacterium | reverse complement strand
TGCAGAACCGTGGACTAGAACTGGCGCGGGCGCAGATGCAGATCCCGAGACAGTAGAAGGAGATCGCCGTGGCAATCACCCCCTTGGTGACGAACTACATGAGAACGACCGTTGAGGACGCCACGGGTATCATCGCCGATGTCGAGCTACCGCCCGTCAAATATGGCCTGGGCGTACCCGGCGGAGCAGCCCCTGTGGATACGGAGCTGGTGTGCCCGGCGGGGGTGTTCACGGCGGCGGTGATCCCAGCGGGGGCAAGGGCGGTCAAGATCAGACCGGGAACAGCGGTGAGCCTGGTGCTCAAGTCGTTGACGGGGGACGCGACTGGGATCTCAATCACTCCGGCGACGAACCCGATTGGGGACGATCTCTACCTGACCCTAGGGGCAGCACCGACATTCGGGTTCTTGAACCAGGGAGCAACCAGCGTTACGATTCGCCTGGTCTTTTTTTAGAGAATACCGCCGCTAACCTGCGCCGTTCTCGATCCCGCTGCTCGAACTCCCGCCCGTGCTGGCGCCAGCATTCCCGGCACATCCGCTGCTGCCCTCGTCGAGTTGGGACAACCATCAGGTTTTCGCCTGCGTATGGATGACCTTTGGGGCAATGGGTGATCCGACTGGCTCGCCGAGCAGCAGCATTATCCTCGGCGAAGTGCTGCTTTCTAGTGACAGGCTTGAGATGGTTCGGATTTGCACATCGTTTGTTTGAGCAGGTGTGGTGGAGGTCGATTCCCGCTGGAAGCACTTCGACGACCAATTCGTAAAGCAGCCGGTGAACTTCTCGTACTTTACCTTCCCAGCCAACCAGCCCATAGCCACGGCGGATACAGCCCTGCCATTCGATACAGCCTGTTGGAGAAGGAGCTAGTCTTCGCAGGATATCATCTAGGGTATTCTTTCGCGACATACCCTATTGTTCTACAAACCTTTGGACAATTCCTCCTTAACAATGGGGCCGCATCGGCAACTATCAGGCTGGTGTTTTTCTGATTCCTGAAAAGCGGAAAGGGCGAGGGTAATGCAGCCGCTCTGGCTTCCCTCGCCCTTTCTGTTACTACTCGCACCTCGCGGCGCGCCGCGAACTACAGTGCTTTCTTAGTATACACTAGGAAAGCTTCCATCCACCACCAGCGCCCTGGCTTTCGTCTTCATCGATCCGCATCCCGCACGCCGTCGCGCTGCCGGTCTGTCTCAGATTCCAGCCCCGGAACGTCTTCGATCCACGCCAGCCGCTCGACATCGCCAGCCAGGCGTAGGTGACGCTGGTATGGCGCAGGAGCCAGCTACAAACCAGCCCTGATCCGTACACACCAATCGGATAGAGCGGCTCACTCTCGCCGTCGAAGGACGCCTGCACGCCGCGAAAATACTGCGCGATAGGGCCGGATACCGTGTTCTGATCGCAATCAAAATCCACGGCAAAGTAGATCGGGGCGCCTTGGGGCTGGCCAAGCGTCCGGGCGTAGGTGTAGGCCCACCGTCCGTCCGCCGCGCCCCTGGCCAGCGAGAAGTATTCTGGACCGGTTGGAAAGCCCCGCTCCACGAGCGAGATGATGCTGAGCCCCGCCTTCGAGAGCGCGTGGGCCTCCTGAGCGGTGAGCGGGTGGCCGGCACTCTTGAAATACCTACAGCAAAAGGTGTAGCCCGCATTGAATAGGCAGGCCGCGCGGCCGCCGCAATCGACATTCGAATCGCAGCCCTTGCTCAAGCCGCCACCTCCGGATGACGCCGCACCGCGATGACCTTGTAGCACGCATCTTCCGGTTCCGCGCCTGGGTTGATCTGCACTACGGTCCGGATCAACCAGCCATCGTCCAGCAGCTTCTGCAGCCGGGCCAGCAGGTCACCGATCCCGATCCGTTCCGTCTTGCCTTCGTCCATCAGGGTTTCTCCAAAAGAGAAGGTATCTCTTGTATAGAGATTGAACATGAGAGGGAGGCGGGTGCGAGAACACCCCCTCCCCGCGACACCTGAAAGGAGCTTCAAGGTGCAATTCCATTCTACCCTTTCTCTCCCCGATCAAGCCATTGTTCTTTCTCTGTACGCCTCGGGGAAATCCGCGCTGTCGATTTCGCAAGAACTCGGGCTCCCCTACAAACGTGTCTATCGACTTATCAGGGCATCAGAGATCCATCGACCACAAGGCACTGGGGCTGTTGACCGGAAGAGTGTCTGTGCCTCATACGAACAGGGCTTATCTATCGCAAAGGTGGCGCGGCAGCACGGGATTACTGGAACCTATGCCACAGCCATCTTGAAAGAGGCCGGGATATACCGTCCTTCTGCTCAAGGTGAACACGGTTTCTGGTCCCGAATGTCGAAGGGTGACAGATGCTGGGAATGGCAGGGCAAGACGCGCCCTGACGGCTATGGGATCCTGAGCTTCCGTGGTCGGCCCTACCAACGTGCCCATCGGGTTGCCTACGAGTTAATCTACGGCCCCATACCTGACGGGTTGCACGTCTGCCATCATTGCGATAACCCGCCTTGCTGTCGCCCCGATCACCTGTTCCTGGGCCCGCCAGCAGCCAATCTAGCCGACATGCGGAGCAAGGATCGGAGTTGCTATGGAGATCGCTGCCCATGGAGCAAGTTGAACTCTCTTCAGGCGGCGGAAATCCGACGACGACGAGCGAATGGCGAAAGCCTGAACTCTCTGGCAGAGGAATTCGACATCAGCCGGTCCTTGATTCAGCACATTGCCAAAGGAACAGCCTGGCGCCGTGCTGGTTAGGATTCAATCCCAATTGGAATTGGCCCCAGCGTCAGCCTCTTGCCGTTGATCCTGATCTTGATCGCCGGGATCGTCACCGCGCCGCTCGCCAGGGCCGTGGTGACGGCGGTGATGATCTGCTCCAGGATGGGCAGCCACTTAAACACGTCGCCCAGGCTGATCTTGGGCAGTGCGCTCGGATGGATCGGTTGATCCAGATCGTGTTCCGTTACCACGTTGTGTCTCCTTGTCAGGCGTTGGGTCCTATCCAGCCGGAGAAGAGGCACGCGAAGGCCAGGGCGGCGATCAAGCCGCCGTCGATGAGCGCGATCTCCTTGGTGAACATCGCGACGATTGCTAGGATGAATACTAGCAAGGCAATCAGCCAGCCAGCTCCTTGAATAGGCATCACGGTCTCCTTTCGATTACCAGCCGTAGATGGCTGGGGTTAAGGCAGCGGCTATTTTTACAGGCGTGCCGCACCTGTGACCCTGGCGGGATTGGGCCTATCAGGCATTCCCACATCAGCCGGGCCGCCGCCACCGTCTGCCGGGGCACGCCGGGCCGCCGCAGGCGCGGATAGGAGGTGCCCGGATCGACCCAACCGCCCCAGACAATACAAACTCCGTCGCACGGGACGCACTTCGACCACAGGCGCTCGGCCAACTTCCGTTGCCGGCCATCGAGGGCGGCGATCCGGGCTTCTATCTCCTCAGCAACCTTTTCCATCACTTCACGAAGTGGCTGATGACCGCGTAGAGCAGGCTCATGATGGCGACCGCCACCGCGATCCCGCTGACCATCAGGGTGCTACCGGCGTGCTGGGTGCTCTGCGTTGTGGCGGTCCCCGTGTTCTGCCCCTCCAGGCGAGTGAGTCGATCCCCCAGCTCGCGCAGCCGCTCCTTTTGATCGTCGATCTTCCCATCGGTGGCGGAGGTTGAGTTGGTGATGAGGGCCATGATCTGGTCCATCCGCTTATCATTGGCCGTGTCCGACTTGCTGATCGCCGTCGTGTTGCTCTCCTGCTGCTGCGCCACCGCCTCCTTGGCCGCCTGCAGCGCCGCGTCCACCGCTTTCTGACTGCTCTCCGCCTGCTTGTCGGCCCGAACGTCTCGCTCCACGAACTGCACCTGGATGCCGCTGAACTGCCCGTCGTGGATCTCTTTCAAGGAGCTGATCTTCTCGTCGATCCGCTCCGGGAACCGGTCAGTGATGGCCTGCAGCAGCGCCAGCGCCCGATCCATCCCGTCGAACCGGGTCTGGATCACTTCGCGGGCTGCCTGGATGGAGGACGTTACCTCATCGAAGCGCGCCTCGTGCAGGTCCCGGAGGTTCTGGACGGCCCGGTCGGTGGCGGATGGAACCACCTGCAGATCGGCATTCGCCAGCGCGATGGCCCGGTCCATGCCATCCAGCCGGGTGAAGACGACCTCCTTTAGAGAAGCAATCTCCCGCAGGAGGACCTGGGTAGTACGCTCAGTCGGGTCCGGCACCGGCGGCCAGTTGGGTTTCGGGGCCTGCTCTTCTTCCGCCATTCATCTAGTCACCAGGGAGGGCGAAGTCGAGGTCACTGGCGGCATTGTGTTCAGACTGCACCTCCCGCCGCAGCCGCCGGCGCTCATCCTCCGTCTGTCCGCTCAGCGCCAGCCGCTCGACCCGATCGAGGCGGCGGCGGAGATCGAAGATCAACAAGAGCGCCAAGAGGCCGATCAACAGCGCCAATCCGTCACCGAGCATTTTTCGCCTCCCCATTCGCGATCTGTGTTGCCTGCGCGACCAACGCCTTCTGTAACTGGCGCTGCAGATCAAGGTTGAGTTTCTGAACGTCCGCTATCTGCGTGGCCGACAGCTTTTGCTGCTCGATTAACGTGCCTTGCAGATCGCTAAACTGCTTGTGTAAGAACTCCAGGTCCCGTTCCAGGGAGACGATCCGCTGCTGCCGGGCATCCGCCAGCGCCTCCCACTCCTGCGTGGCCCGCCAGCGGACCTGGCCGAGTACCGCCAGCCCGACGCCAACCAGCACGGCCACACTCATCAGCGCCTGGAGGATAGCGGGAGTCCATGTCATCCTGCTTCTCAAGCGCCGGGCGGTATCACAAAGCGCCCCCGATGGCGGCGCTCGAACCGTCGGGCAACTGGCCCCGCAAGGTAAACAGCGTTCCCGGCGGCAGCGGGACCGCGAAGACGGCCGGCACGCCGTCAGTGAGCACGCTGTGGGTCATCATCATCCCGGCGGCGGTGAGGGTGAGATTGCCCGCCAGGAACTGGGTGGGGGTGGCTCCTGTCATCCAGGCGAACAGGTAGGTGTAGCTTCCGTGCCGGGTCGTCTGGTAGTGCAGGTTGATGGGGCCCGGCACCGGGGTGGGTGTCGGTGTGGGCGTTGGTGTCGGTGTGGGCGGCACGGCGTCGATGGTGAGGATGTCCACCACGCCCGTAAATTGGGCGGTGCTGGCGAGGAGGGATTGCCCGGCGGCCAGGGTCTCGACACCGCTGCCCCGCGCCCGGCCGGTGAGGCCCCGGAGCACGGGCGGGGTAGGCGTAGGCGTAGGCGTGGGGGTTGGGATGGGCGTAGGTGGCGGCAGCGCCAGCCCGGTGGGGACCATGGCAAAACAGAGGCCATTTTGCAGGTTGTTCTGCTCCAGGCAGTCGAAGCGGATGCGACCCAGCCCCCGCTTCTCCCCGGACGGCTCGTCCTGACTGAACCAGTCGCCCCAGGAATTCATGAAAATGACCCACTCCGTTCCGGTCGAATCGATATCAAACCCCACCCAGAGGTATTCGTGGTACCCCTGGGTCAGGGCCATCCCGCTGTTCCAGCCGAATGGGGCAGGCAAGAGCGAGACGCCCAGGACAGCCTCGCCGGCCGCGATGGCGGCTTTCACCTGGGTGCGGAAGTTGGCGGGGCTGGTGCGATCAATGTTCACGTAGCTCTTGATGACCGGATCGCGGGTACCGTTCAGGAGCGGGGTGCCCCGGTTGATGCAGATGCTGAGGACGACACGGGGATCGGAGCCGCTCTGCCCAACCCCGCCGGCCTCGGCATAGAGCTGGTGGCCGGCGTAGGCAGGCCAGGAGCCATCCACCTGGCTGTGGCTCACCTGGCAGTAGCCGCTGGTAGAAAATGGACTACATGAGCCCTCGTTGCCCTGGTCGAGCCTGGGTTCCTGAATGAACTGGAGGAGAGAGGCAGAGGAGGGAACACCGGCGAGGAGGTGCTGGGCGATGCCGGGGTGGTGGATCGCCGGCCAGTCTCTTGAGTCGGGAGGGACGTAGCGCCCTCCCAGAGCACCCCAGGCGGGGTCGGCAGGCGGCAGTCCATTCAGGAACGCTATCTGGTCTCGGGTGAGCATCGTCCTCTCCGTATCAGCGGCAGAAGGTCCGTGCTATTCTACGACTCTCGTAAAGAGTATTCCTCTCTGTTGGAGAGAATCAGATATCCTCAAAGGGAACGCTCCTGACATCCTCGCGCTGCTCGATCCACTCCCGGTGCGCCGCCTTCGGATCGGTGATCCCTTTCTCCTTGAGGAGCGCATCTCGCTCGTCCTCCCAACAGTGGCAGTCCTTATTCCAGTCCATCACGTAGTCCGGGTTGACTGCGGCTGCCCGGCTATTCCACCGCGACTGCGGCCGCAGCCCCAGGCTCTCCAGGAAGGCGAGGAAGTGCAGCTGGACTCCCTCGGGCGCTTCATACACTGCCCGCACGTCCGGCTGGTTATCGGGATAGAGGAGAACCCAGATCACTGCCGCACCGACGCACCGCTAACTTTGGGCATCTTATCGGTGATCTGGATTGAACCCAACTGGATAGTCCACAGCTTCACACTCGCCAGGACGATACAGACCTGCTTCCCGGCCGGAAGGGTGATGACGAGCAGCGGTGGCTGCAGGCCCGGCAGCTCCTGGCACTCGTACTGCTCCTCCGTTCCATCTGTGAACACAACCGTGATCTTATTAATGGCCCTATCTCCTCTTCTCGGCAGCTTTCTGCCGCCTGATTTCGTGCCCTAACCGCGCTCCCTGGCTTCGCCGGTGCTTCGTCTCCGCGACCCTCTGGTCGATCAGGCTAGCCGTGGGCCGGATCCCGAGCGCCGCCTCGATCATCGCGAGGGCGCGGCCGTCCGTCACCTGGTCGGTCGTGAACTTCAGGAGGCGCCACCCGAGCAGAACGGCGAGGTTTTCTCGCTCGAAGTCTCGCTCCTGGCCCTTGCCGCGCGAATGGCCGCCTTCTACCCACGTTCCGCCGTGGATTTCGACGGCTAACTGCTTGTTCGGCCAGCAGAAGTCAAAGCGGTAGGCCAGCCCCGCGATGAAGTGGAACTGCCGGAACGGGAGCCCAATACCGGCGCCGGTCAATTGGCGCATCAGGGTTTCTTCCAGCTCGCTCTTCATCCGTGCTTCTCCGCGCAGCTCTTGCACCAGCGATAGGCCGTGTCGCTTCCTGCCTCCTGACCGCGGAACCCTGAAGGAATTTTCACCATGTCATCCGGCCACACCCATCCTGAGCAATGGAAGCACTGGGCGTACCCCTGCTCGCGCATCCGCGCCGCCTCCTCGCGCACCTGGACGGCATACGCCTCGGCGCAGCAGCGGGCGCACTGCTCGAAGAAAGCCTGTGCTCCTTGCCAATCCTGGGCCACGAGGGCATCGATGCCGCACTCTGCCGAGCGCATCGCCAGGGCTTCAAAATTCGTACCCTCGGCAGGCAGGTATTGGACGGGGCGCGGCGTTACGCTACCCATTCCACGTTCTCAATCTTTGCCTCCGGATGGTCCCGCCTCGCCGCTCGCTTCAGCCCGCGCCGGCGGCGGTCGTATTCACGGGAACAGACAAGACAATTCCGGTCTCCGCGATCCCTTCTAGTCCGATAAGCATCACCGTGGGGGCATTTCTCCCATGGACGGTGCGTGCGCTTGACATTGACTTGGTGCAGAACCGCCTCCAGGTGATCGGGCCGCACGCAGGAATGGTTCCGGCAAAGATGGTCTAACTCCAGACCCGAAGCAATTGGACCTCTTGCCCTCTCGTATGACCAGCGATGGGCTCTGCCGTAACCCGAATTGCTTCGGAATCGACCGTATCCGTTACCGCTCGATCCAGCTCCCACCCATACCCAACAGCCATTGGGGTCAGGTGAAAAACGAACCTTTTCCCAAAACCGATCAGCCTCCGGTCTTCGACCATTGTGGCCGTTGATGAATCTCCTCTGACGGCTTTTTGCGCTAACCACCGGGACTTCCTGGCGGCAGCCACACTGGCAGTAGACGACCGCTTCAGTCCGCACCTTCTAATCCTCTCTTCTCGGCGCAGTTTCGGCACACAGGCAGCATCGGGAAGACACCCTTCGATTCGGCACATCCCGGCGCGAGCGTCACCAGCTCTCCGAGGCGGATGTCCTTTTGACAGTACCAACATGTGGCGACGCCCTCGATCATCGCCAGATCGGCAGGATTCTGGGAGACATTGAACGCCTTGAAGTCGCTGACAAGGTACCGGTTCGGGCCGATCTCATTCGTCCCGCCGCACATATAGATTCCAGGCTCTATCTCAACCATCCTTGCTCTCCTTTCCCAGCTTTTCTTTCAAGCGAGTTGTCCGCTGGATGAGATCGGCCAGCTCCGCCACCACCTCGGCGTCGTGCTCCATCTCCTTCAAGCAGACGCCGCGGTGGAGGTTGGCCCAGTAGAGGGCCATGGAAGCACGGCGCTTCCGATCCTTGCTCACCGCTTCCCGGCCTTCGGCGGCGCCACGAACTGCTCCAGATCCTCCCGCTTGATGAGCCAGCGGTGTCCAGCGCGCCACGCCGGGAGGCGGCCCTCGCGCGTCCAGATGGCAACGCACCTGACCGAGACGCGCAGCTTCTTCGCTACCTCCCCGGTGGTGAGGAACTCGGTATCATTCAGGGTTTCGGTCATCGGGGGATTTCCCTCGGGCACTCGGTCAGGCCACTGATAGCGTTCGGCTTGAACCAAACCTTACAGCCCGCCTCCCGAGCTTGCTGATAGAGATCGACAACCCACTCAAACGGGGGCCAGAACTCCGGCGTCTGGCTGCTGCGCGAGGCACCGCCGATCACCACCCAATCGAACATCTCTAGGCTGGAGAACTTCAGCGGCTCCAGCATCGGCTCGCAGGAGAGCCACTTCACACCCGCTTTTACGCCCCGAAACGCCTTCTCGGCGATGTCTACCCGGTACTGCCGGTCCACGGTCGTTCCCACCCAGGCGTTCTCCGGCCAGTCGATCTCGGCGAGGCGCTGCGGGAACTTGGTCAAGAAGAGGAACTCCCATTGCTGGTTGTCGCGGACCTGCTCGAATACCGCATCGATCCAATCCTGCGGCACCCACTTGCCGAACAGGTCTGCCATCGAGCAGGCGAACACGCGACGACTACGATCCGCATCTGCGTCTGACAGTCCCGTCAGATCAGGAAGAGGAGTATTACTCGGTGCTTTCAGGCGATAAGGGTGAAACGTCGGCTTGAACCCTTCTGCATAGAAGCGGTTGGCAATATCGCGCGCATAGCAGTAGGGGCAGTCGTGAAGACAGCCGGTGACAGGGTTCCAGGTCCACCGAGCCCAATCCACCTTCTCGTTTGTCTCGTTGAAGGTCACTAGCGGCTTCTTTGCAGGGATTTTAGCAAGCGGCTTGGCCGGTGAAGATCTTGAGATGAGAGCCGATGCAGGGATGATGCCGCGCTCGTTTACCACCTTCCTGAGCTTTTCGGCTGCTTCCTGATCGCCCGCATCATCGCTGTTCTCCAACCGGGTCAATGCCTGACCGACGGCGA
>JBGQLF010000264.1:0-9525 GCA_041499985.1 Gemmataceae bacterium | reverse complement strand
GTAGGGTTTGGTCAGTTTCAAGCTCTCCGAATTCACCTCCTCCGCCACCTGACGGTTGAACTGCTCTCGGTGCTCGTGCCGGGCGCCCCGAAGGCGCTTCTCATGATAGCGCTCCGAGATCACGAACACGGTCAGGAACGCCGTCGTGAAGACCAGGCCGCTGACCGTGGCCACCTCCTTGGTGAAGAAGTTGAGAACGGCCGTCGTCAACAGCACCAGGAAAACCAGCCCCAGGCCGATGGGTAACTCGATGCCGCCGACGCGCAGGTTGAGCGGCACCTTGTACTCACGCGGGGTCTTGTCCTTGAAGCGCAGCACCACCATCGCCAGCGCATTGAAGACGAAGCTCCAGACGACGCCGAAGGCGTACGCTTCGCCCAGGACGAACATATGTCCCATGCTCAGGAGGATGATGGCCAGCTGCATGCCGGCGATGAGATAGAGCAGCCGGTAGGTCGTACCGTACTTGGGGTGTGGCTTGAGGAACCAATCAGGCAGCACGCCATCCTCGGCGATACGGTTGAGCACGCCGTTGGAGCCGATGATCGCCGTGTTGACGGCACCGGCCAGGATCAGGAAGCCGACGACGACGACGAACGTTTCCAGGACCAGCTTGAGCAGCGGCGGGCCAAGGACGTGCCGGGCCAAGCCGGAGAGCAAGTTGGCGCTGTAGTACTTCATGCGCACTTCGTCAGGGATGAGGAGCACGGCCAGGAAGCTGACACCGGCGGTCAGCACCAGGCTGTAGACGAAGACGATGAACGCGGCCCGTTTAAAGTTCTTCATTTTGGGCGATTCGACCTCGCGGTAGACCTGGGCCAGGGTCTCCTCACCGCTCATCGCCAGGACCGAGTGCCCGAAGGCCAGCAACAGCCCCAGGACGCCCACAGCGCGCAGGAAGCCGAAAGTCTGGAAATGACTGAGGAAGCCGAGCGGGTCTTCGTCCTTGTGGATATCCAACCCTGTGACGTGGGCGATTTCCTCGACGGCGTCGTTCTTCTTGGGAACCGGGCTGCCGTCGGCGTCCAGCTTGGGCTTGAGCATGTCAGAGCGACTCGTGTCGCGGACCCAGACAGTCTCTTCTTGCGCCGTGTATCGGCCGGTGTCTGCCGCCAATTCCGCAGGTATTTCTTCGTGTTCCACCTTGGGGTACAGGTCCGGCCGCAACGGTACACTCTGGGCAGGCCCCCGGACCAGCAAGGTGAGGCCGCACCAGACGATGACGATCACCGCCATGATCGTGGTGGCGATCATGATTTTGAGGGCCTTGTCGCTCGATTCGTGGAGGCCGAGCAGGTTCTGGCGGAGGAAGTACAGGGTGACCAGCACGGCCAGGATGACGGACCCCCAGCGGATGACCGCCTCGCCGATTTGACCCGCGTCTTGCTGATCCAGGTGCAGCGCCTTATAAACGTCCGGCGAGGCGAGGTTGATGAATTGCAGGATTAGCCCCATCATGTACTGTCCCGCCGAGACCCCGCTCGTTGGGCCGGTCAGGACGAAGTCGAACATCAGGGCGGACACGGACAGCTTGGCCAGGAAGCCTCCCATGGCCTCCTTGACGACGCGGTAAACACCGCCGCGGACGAACAAGGAGCAGCTCTCGATGTACACCGACCGGACGGCGTAGCTGAAGAGCATGACTGCCAGGATGAACCACGGCGCGGCCGGGCCGATGGCGTTTTCGACGATGCCGCCGATGTAATAGACCGTGCTGGCCAGGTCGCAGAGGACGACGGCGGCGGTGCGCCAGTAGGAGATGAACGTGAACGTGACGCTGCTGACGATGAGGACCGGCGTCAGCTGGCGCAGGCGCCGGGCCAGCCCACCGGACGGACTGGCGGAATCCCCAGAAGCGGCCATGCGTGGGATCCTTCTGGCTCGGGTGCGGGCTCCTCGTCAGGAGCGACAGACGGGTGGGCCCTTTCAATCCAGCCAGGGCACCGTGCCCCGGCCTGCCGACGGGGTTAGCTGTCGGGCTAGTGCAGGATCAAGGGACCTGTTGTCTGATCGTAGCCACAAGCGTCCTCGCTTGTGGGCTGATCGTAGCCACAAGCGTCCTCGCTTGTGGGCTGATCGTAGCCACAAGCGTCCTCGCTTGTGGGCTGCTCCAGTCCACAAGCGAGGACGCTTGTGGCTACGTTAATCAACACGTCGTTTGTCCTTACACGAGGACTTGCTTCAATAGGTCCACGGTCAGAGAACCGTGGGTATCTCGAAAGTGTCCCCCTTCGCGATAGCGGACCCGCGCCCCACAAGCCGGCCAAGTCTGACTCAGGGGTTTCCCGGTTCCCGCGCCACCCGGCGCAGGATTAGGCTGCACCCGATCATCTTATGATGTCGGCGGAGGTGTGCAAGGAGGTGACGAACGTGTGCGCCAACCCGTCCCGCCCGGCCCCTCGCCGGGCGTGCAGCCTAAACGGGGTCGGGGGCCTGAGTCGGGACGGAGGGATGTGCTCGCGGCGACATGTAAGATCAAGGGCGGAGGAAACCAGCTGTCTACCGATCCCCCCGCCCAGCAATCCGGCTACGCCGGACTGCCTTTCACCTATTCGCAGTGGTGACCGCCGAGGCAAAATGCTCGCGCAGGGCCAGGTTCACTTCCAGGACGTTCACTAGCTTCACGCCCGCGAATCCGCCCAGGGGGGCGGCGGCCTTCTGCTGGAGCAGGTTCTCGATCTCATGGCGTATCTGGGCGGCGTCCCGCTGGGTGTTCTTGGACCACTTCCCCACCACCCGGTCCAGCTGATACCAGGCGCTCTTCAAGGTAATGTGCGGATCGAGTCCGGAACCGGAAGCCATGACCAGATCCGCGGGGACTGCCTCCAGCTCGGCTTGCGGGTGTTCTTCCAGCCACATGTCAAAGAAGTTGCCCTGGATATCCGTTCCTTCCCTGACCGGTGCGAGGCGTTTCTCCATCTTCCCAGTGGGCAGCTTCTGTTCGACGGCACTCGGAAACGTGCCGGGGTAGTTCTTGGAGTAGTTCGTGAAAAAAGGCACGGCCAAATCATCCGGTTTGGGTTCAGGAGTGTCCGGATTGTCTTTGATCCATTGGGCCATCTCAGCCGGATGGCTCTGTTGCCAACTGGCCACGAACGCGGCATTCAGTTTGTCGGCCTTGACCCACGCTTGAGCGACGCCCGCATGTGCCTGCGCCCACTGCGCAACGATGCCCGGCTGACCCTTGAATCGATCTTGTTGAAACCAGCTCTCCACGTTGGGGCCGACGAGCTGGCCCTTCTTGAGACCGGTCCGGTATTTCACGATGGGGCCGAGTGCCTTGGCCACCCGATCACGGAGGAGGTAGTTGTTCGCACTCCAGTTGCTGGCGCCCGAAGCCGAGCCGTTGTAGGATGCTGCCGACGGGCGCGGTTGAAAGTACTCGTCTCCGGTGAAGGGCTGGGCAATCAACCGTGAGCCTACGGGTTTACCCTCCCGATCCTGTAGCAGGCTCCCCTCCGCCTTCTCGTGGAACAGGAACTGCCCAATTCCCAGCAGTAACAATGGATACAGGGCGGAACAGAGCACGACGCTGAGGACCAACAGCCAGAGATTGGCACGCACGTGCGCGAGCATGAGATCACCTCACGGCTTCCGTTCAGGAGACAAGAGAAAAAGTCACGAGGAGTACATCGATCAGCTTGATGCCCACAAAGGGCACGATCACTCCGCCCAGCCCCCAAACCAGCAGGTTCCGGCGTAGCAGCGCATCGGCTCCGACCGGCCGGTAAGCGACTCCCCGCAGTGCGATGGGGATCAACAGCGGGATAATGAGCGCGTTGAAGATCACCGCCGCCAGAATGGCCGAGGTGGCCGAGTGCAGGTTCATGATGTCGAACGCCTTCAGCCAGGGCAGCGTGGCGGCGAACAGGGCCGGCACAATGGCGAAATACTTGGCCAGGTCGTTGGCGATGGAAAACGTCGTCAAAGCGCCACGTGTCATGAGGAGCTGTTTGCCGATTTCCACGACTTCGATCAGCTTGGTCGGGTCGCTGTCGAGATCGACCATGTTGCCGGCTTCCTTGGCGGCCTGGGTGCCGGAGTTCATGGCCACGCCGACGTCGGCCTGGGCCAGGGCGGGGGCGTCGTTGGTGCCGTCGCCCATCATGGCGACCAGCTTGCCCGCGGCCTGTTCCTTGCGGATGTAGGCCAGCTTCGCCTCGGGGGTGGCCTGGGCGATGTAATCGTCCACGCCCGCCTGCTCGGCGATCGCCTTGGCGGTTAGCGGGTTGTCGCCGGTGACCATGACGGTCCGCAGCCCCATCCGCCGCAGTCGCTCGAAGCGATCGCGCATGCCCGGTTTCAGGATGTCTTCGAGAACGACGAGCCCGGCCAGCTTATTCCCCTCGCACACCAGCAGCGGGGTTGCTCCCCGACTCGCCACTCCATCCACTTGTTGCTGTACGCGGTCGGGCAGTCGGCCGTTGTTTTGCTGGACGTGCCGCAGCACGGTGTCGGGCGCCCCCTTGCGGATACGCCGGCCATCGGGAAAGTCGATCCCGCTCATGCGCGTCTGGGCCGTGAACTCAATAAAGCGGGCCCCCGGCGCGACCAAGGCTTCCAGCCGGGCCGAGGAGGCTGTCCTCTGTCCTCGGTCCTCGGCGGACAGCTTCTGGTAGAGATCGACAATGCTTTTCCCCTCTGGCGTCTGATCGGCAACGGAGGCCAGGGCCGCCAACTGTCCCAATTCTGGGGCCGTATAGTCACCCAGGGGAACGAACTGGGTCGCCCGCCGGTTACCCACGGTAATGGTTCCGGTCTTGTCCAGGAGCAGGGTGTCGATATCGCCGGCCACCTCGACGGCCTTGCCGCTCTTGGCCAGGATGTTGGCGCGCAGGGCCCGGTCCATACCGGCGATGCCGATGGCCGCCAGGAGTGCGCCGATGGTCGTGGGGATTAAGCAGACCAGGAGCGCCACCAGCGTCGGCACGTCGGTGCCCAGGCTCTTGATCGGCTCGGGTAAGCCGAGGTAGTCCTTCATGTACAGCTCGGCATTCAGGGCCATCGGCCACAGCGCCGCTGTAACTATCAGAAAGATGAGCGTGAAGGCGGACAACACCAGCGACAGGGCGATCTCGTTGGGCGTGCGCTGGCGGATGGCCCCCTCGACCAGGGCGATCATGCGATCGAGGAATGACTTGCCGGCGCTAGCCGTAATCCGCACCACGATTCGATCGGACAGGACGCGGGTACCGCCCGTGACACCCGAGCGATCGCTGCCGGCTTCGCGGATCACGGGAGCCGATTCGCCGGTGATGGCCGACTCGTCAATGGAGGCTACGCCCTCTATGATTTCCCCGTCACCGGGAATGAACTGGCCCGCCTCGACCACGACCCGATCACCGGTCCGGAGGGCAGTCGACACCGTCTCCTCGATCTGTTCGTCGTCGGCAAGGCGGTACGCCGGAGTCTCGCGCCGGGTCTTGCGCAGTGAATCGGCTTGAGCCTTGCCGCGGGCTTCGGCAAGTGCCGTGGCGAAGTTGGCGAAGAGCACGGTCAGGAACAGCCAGATGTCCAGGGCGATTAGGTAGGTGATCCGCGCCTGGCTCTGGTAACCGAATAGGGTCGCGAAGGTGAAGAGCAGAGTCAGGACCGTACCGACCTCGACCACAAACATCACCGGGTTCCTCCACTGGATGTCCGGTCGCAGCATGAGGATAGATTGCTTGAGCGCTGCCTGGAGGAGGTGTGGCGCGAACAAGCCGTACCGGCGGCTGGCCCGACGCGTGAGCTTCAACTCCTCGGGCGAAGGGCCTTCCGTAAGAGGGGCGACGGAGAGGGTCGTGTTCTCCATGAAAACCTCACTTATAAGACCTCTGGGGAATCTCCGAAGATCGGAACGCCCGCAGTTCTAACCGCCAAAAGGAATCGGCCCCAGGTGTTCGGCAACCGGTCCGAGCACCGCGGCGGGGAGGAACAACAGCGCGCCGACGAGGATGATTGTTCCCAGCAGGACGAAGCCAAACGTCAGGGTATCGGTGCGCATCGTGCCGGCCGTGAAGGGAGTCGGTTTCTTCGCCGCCAGGCCGGCGGCCAGAGCGATGGGGGCAATGATGGGGATGAAGCGGCTGATCAACATCACCAGGCCCGTCGCGATGTCCCAGTACGGGCTGTACGGCGCCGGTGGCGTGCTATTGTCCTCCGGTTTATTGAAGCCCCAGGTATCGCCCAGGCCCTCGAAGCCGGATCCGTTATTGGCGGAGGCCGAGCTGAATTCGTAGAGGACTTCCGCGAAGCCGTGCGGGCCGGGGTTGTTCGTGGCCTTGGTTCCCCAGTCGAGGGCAGCGAACAGGCCGGTCGGCCCCAGAATCAGGATCGGGTGAATCAGCAGAGCGAGCATGGCCAGCTTCATCTCACGGGCCTCGACCTTCTTGCCGAGGTACTCGGGCGTCCGGCCAACCATCAGCCCGGCCAGGAAGACGCCGACAATGAGGTAAACTAACAGGTTGATCAGTCCGACCCCCTTGCCGCCGAAGACGCAATTGAGCCACATGCCGGTGAAGGGCGTCAGGCCAGCGAGCGGATTGAGGCTGTCGTGCATGCAGTTCACGGAGCCACAGGTCACCGCCGTGGTCACCGCGGAGTAGGTAGCACCGGCGGAGGTACCGAAGCGCAGTTCCTTGCCTTCCAGGTTGCCCAGCTCCTGGTCCACCGGCAGTCCAACCACTTCCGGACTGGTGATTATCCGCTTTCCACTCGGGGCGTTGGGATCCGGCACTTCGTAGCGATGTTCCGCGTGAGCCGTCAAACCGGGATTGGGCTGGAGCGTGTCCCAGTAGATGGCCCAGCCGATCATGGTGACGAACAGCAACATCATCACGCCGTAGATGACGGCCGCATGACGCAGTTTGCCTAGCATGCGCCCGAACATGATCACCAGAGAGAATGGGAAGATCAGAATGTTGACGCACGTCAGATAGTTAGACCAGGCGCTGGGGTTCTCGAACGGGTGCGCCGAATTGGCCCCGAAGAAGCCGCCGCCGTTGGTGCCCAGGTGCTTGATGGGGATGATGGCGGCCACCGGACCACGGGCGATGGTCTGCGGTTGCGGCTTGCCGTCCTCGGTCGTGCCCATCGCCCCAGGCTCCACGGACTGGACCTCCTGCGCTCCCCGAAATGTCATCGGCACTCCGTCCGCCAGAAGCAGCACGCTCATTAGCACGCTGGCAGGAAGGAACACGTAGACGACGGCCCGCCACATATCCACGTAATAGTTGCCCATATGGGCATCGCCACGCAGTCCACGGGTGATGGCCGCCAGAGCGCAAAAGCCGACACTGGCCGACACGAACATGTTCCAGAGGACGAACACCAGCTGGCTGAAGTACGACAAGTGCTGCTCGCCCGCATAGTGCTGCAAGTTCGTGTTCGTCAGGAACGAGATTGCCGTGTTGAAGATGGTCGTGGGGCCGAGCATTTTCTTGCCATCCGGGTTCAGCGGCAGGTACGGCTGGAGTGCCAGGACCACGAAGCCAAACACGAACATGACCGTGTTGAACAGAAGCAACGCGACGATATACTGCTTCCAGTTCTGCGGGCCGGTGTGCAAACGCTCTTCGAACCAGCGCAGCCATTTCGGTGCGTGGTAACGGCCGTCCATGATCCAGGCCAGGTAGAAGCCAACAGGGATCGAGAGGGCCACGGACGTGGCGATGATGAGGATTGGAAGAGTCCACATAGGGGGCAACCTTTCGCCATTAGAACCACTCGGGGCGCAGGAGCGCCGCCAAGAGGTAGATGAACAACAGCAAGGTCACGAGTGCGGTCAAGAGGATCATGGCGGCTCCCTTCAAACCTTGTCGCAGGCGGCCACGAAGGCGAACAGCAAGACAAACGTCACCAGGCCCAGGAGGAACAAGGCCGGGATCCAGAGCGTCAGGGTCATCGCACAAAGCTCCTTGTCAGATCGGTCGATGCATCACGTTGTTCCGGCGCCGAGCCGCCGCGGATGTCCTATAATCGATGCAAGGGTCGTGCCGCAACGACTCCCGTGCCGCAAATGTCAAGTAACTATCGGGTTAAGTCGAGTGAAGGGCAGCGACCCGATGGATTCGGCTTGCAATCTGCCTGATCAGGCTTGCAAAATGCACGTTCGGGTGGGTTTAGCTTCCTATCCTGATGCCTGCACGACCGTCAGTATAATTCCCTGAATTGAGGGAAAGCCAGCAGGCCAACTACAAGGAGAACACGTAATGGCAAGCGCCAATCCAGCGATGAACGAGGCCGTCTACCAACGAGCCGGGTACGCCGACACGCCCACCGGTGTCATGACTCTCCAGGGTTCCGTCCTGAAAACGGCGATCTTGATCGTGATTTTGTTAGTCGCGGCAGCGTACACGTGGTCGCAGGCCCTTGCGGGGGCCGCACCGGCTGCCTATGGCTGGCTGCTCGTCGGTTCGGTCGGTGGCCTCATCACGGCCTTCGTGACCATCTTCTTCCCCAAGGCTTCTCCTATCACGGCACCCATTTACGCCGCCTTGGAGGGGCTGTTCCTGGGGGCGATCTCGGCCATTTTTGAGGCTATGTACCCGGGTCTCGTAATGCAGGCAATAGGCCTGAGCATCGGGGTTTTGGCAGTCATGCTCTTTGTCTATGGCACGGGCATCATTCGCGCCACGGAGAAATTCAAGATCGGGGTCGTCGCTGCCACCGGTGCCATCTGCCTCGTTTATGTGGTAGACATGATCGTGTCCTTCTTCGGAACACGCCTGCCCTTTATCCATGAATCGGGCATGGTGGGCATCGGTTTCTCTCTGGTCGTCGTGGTCATCGCGGCCTTGAATCTCATCCTGGACTTCGATTTTATCGAGCGGGGAGTCCAGGTGCAGGCACCCAAGTACATGGAATGGTATGGTGGGTTCAGTTTGCTGGTGACACTGGTCTGGATGTACCTCGAAATCCTGCGGTTATTGGCTAAGTTGAGGGGCAGTCGGGATTGACCCACGACCATTGCCGAGGAACGGCCACACGGGGAGGACAGGCAGTCTTGCAAGACTCTTCTTGGCCCGTTAGCTTAACAACATCGTCTCTGGGAGGGGCGATCCGCAAGTTCGCTATTGCAGGGGGTGAGTTTTCATGGCCCGACGGATTCTGAACCGCAAAGAGTTGCGCGCCAACTATGACGCCGCTGAATCCCGCAAAAAGGAAGACGGGGAAACCGACGAGCTTGAAGAAGAGGAAGAAGAAGGTGACGAGGCCCCGGCAGCTGGCGAGGAGGGCGAAAGCGGTGAGGAGGAAGCGCCGAAAAAGAAGAAACCGGCCAAGGCGCCCAAGCCGCGCAGCCGTGCCGCCAAGGTGACGCGCCTGAAGGCGGTCTGGGGCGTGTTCAACAATTCCAATCAACGCGTCGCGGTCTTTGATTATCCGAAGCGGCGCGAGGCCGAGGAAATGGCCGCCAAGCTCACCGCGGACAAGAAGAGCACGCACTTCATCCAGATGCAAAAGGAACCGATTGAAGAGAAGAAGGATGCGTAGATAACGTCTACGGTTTAGCCCTGAGCACTCGGGCGAGCGCGGACTCCGCGC
>JBGQLF010000263.1:0-9526 GCA_041499985.1 Gemmataceae bacterium | reverse complement strand
GAGGCCGTCAAAAGCCAAGTCCGGCCCCAAGGGACCGGACTTGGCGAAGGATCCAAGCCTAGCCGGCGCTGATACCGTTGGCCGGGTCTTGGCCATTGATCCACGGCCCGCCCAGTTTCTGGTATTCCGGCGGATTGAGCAGACTGCCAGTATCCCCTGCTTGCCATCCGTGAATCTGATTCGGCTTGCCGCGCCGCTTGCTGCGCTCCTCCCAACGGGTAGCCCAGGTATTGTCGGCGGGCATCGGTTTACGAGCTTCGCGATCCCAGAACAGGACGCGACCATCCCGGTACGACTGCACGCCCAGGTTCACCGTGGTGAACGCCGCGGCGCCAAGCTCCGGCGTGCTCAGCGTTTCACGGTTGCGCGAGCGGACGCAGTCCAGGAAGTTCTGCCACAGCGCCGCGGTGTCGGCATCGTGCCCCTTGGGCGGATGGCAATCCACATACTCGCCCTTAACGCTCTCTTCCAATCGTGCCGGGATGCCCGCGCCACCCTTGGGATTGTCGGCAATGATCTGGAAGCCGTCCTTCATGAACTTGATGGTACCCAGGTGACCCCGGATCACTTCTTCGATCGGATAGCTGGCGATCATGGTAGCCGTGATCATCAGCTGGCAGCCTTCGTCGTAGTCGGCTACCACGGTCGCCACATCCGGTACATCACGCTGGTCGTATTCGAGGTAGATCCCACCCGCACCCACGACCCGCGATGGATAGCGGACTCCCAGTGCCGCGAGCATATGTGTGGTCTGGTGCACGAACAGGTCCGTGAACATGCCGCCGCCGAACGGCCAGTAGCAGCGCCATTGGCCATACACCGCGCGGTCAAAGGGTATCTTCTGAGACAGAGGCGTACCGGGGAATACGTGGAATTGATGACCCACGAACATGTCCCAATCGATCGTCTTGGGCGTCATGTCCTTGGTCAGCTTGTAATAGCGCCATTGGCCCATGTCGCTATTGCGATAGTAGCTGGTTTGCGCCTGAGCCACATGACCTATCTTGCCGCTCCGAATCAGATCATTCGCCTGTCTCCAGCGCGAGTCCGCCATGGACTGCACACCGACCGACATGACGCGATTGTATTTCTTCATCGCATCCACGACGGCATGAGCTTCGTCGATCGTCCGGGTCATCGGCTTTTCGCAATAGACGTCCTTGCCGGCGGCGGCGGCGTCGATGGACATCTTGGCATGCCAGTGATCGGGCGCGGCGATGCACACGACATCGACTTCCTTCAAGTCGAGAACGCGGCGATAATCCTTGGTCACGTGGGCCTTATCATCCACACTCAGGCCGACCTTCTTGGCGGACGGATACAGACCGCGTCCCCCTCCGCGCTGGACCTCCTCATTGCCATCCCAAACGTCGCAAACAGCCACGGGTGCGACGCCCTTGTTGTCTTTTTTGAATTGGTTGATGTGCTCGAGGTGGGCCTGGCAGCGGCCGCCCGTGCCCAGGAAGGCGACGCCAATGCGTTCATTGGCACCGAGGACCCGGCTGGCGCTGGCGGCGGTAAGCGACAGAGCAGCCGCCCCGGCGGCAGTATCCTTGAGAAAATCCCGACGATTGACGTTGGCGCGCGGCATAGAGAATGTCCTCCTAGAACAAGGGGTTAAGCCTAGGGCAAACCAGGGCGTGCAAGCAACTTCCTCCAGGAGCTGACGCCACCGGCTCGCCAGGGCGAGTCATTTCAGGCGTTGTTGGAGCAGCCACTCATACAACTCGGGTGTGCCATACGCTTTGTCCCAGCTGTTATGGCCGACACCCGCATATTCATTATATTCCGGCGAGCCACCCGCTTCCTTCAGGGCCGTAATCATTTGCCGCGACCTTGCCACGGAAACCGCTTTGTCGGCGTCCCCATGGAAACACCAGCAAGGAATATGCTTGATGGCCGGGGCATCCTGGGGATTACCTCCTCCGCAGATCGGTACGATGGCGGCCCAGCGCTCGGGATACTTGGCGGCCAAGCTCCAGGTCCCGAAACCGCCCATCGACAAGCCGGTCAAATAAATGCGCTTGGCATCGACTTTATATTCTTTCTGCACTGCGGCGAGAATGTCGAGGGCACGTTGGGCATCGGGCGCAGCCGCGCGCCAGGTGCGCTTCTGCGATTGAGGAAAGATCACCAGGAAGGGGAAATCCTTCGCGCGCTTGCGAATCGCCTTGCCCAGCCCCACCTCGGCCTGCTTCTTGCCATCTGTTCCGGACTCGCCGGACCCGTGCAGAAACAGGATCAGTGGAGAGGGTTTGGAGCCCTCGTAGTCCTGGGGTACGAAGAGCACGTACTTGGCTTCCTTGCCGTCGGCGTCTTGATGCACGCGGTCGAGGAAGCCGTGCGTCTCCTTGTTGCTCGCCGCCCGAGCCCGAGCCAGTCCCAGGCACACCCCGCAGCTCAGGACCACCATCAGCAGTTTGAACGCCGTCATCGGGCACCTCGTGCTGCCTCTCTCGGTCCAGGTCATTGGGGAACAGATCAGAAGGATTACCATACCACACACGTCAGCCGCCTGCCACGGTTTGCTCGCCAAAAAATCTGCGACTAGAGTTTTTCAGATGGTCTCCCCAACTGCCTGCGCGCGCGGGCGGACTCGTCGCGGCCTGGCCGACTCCATAGTTCATTCAGAGACCGTATCCGGCGGAGAGTAAGCCATGCAGACCTGTGATCTCCTCATTGTCGGCGGCGGCGTCATGGGCGTGAGCATCGCTCATGCTCTGGCCAGTCGTCGGGTGGGCCGTGTCGTCGTGCTCGAAAAGGCCTTTCTGGGGGCCGGTTCGAGTGGCAAATCCGGGGCCATCATTCGGCAGCACTATTCCAACCGCTTGACCGCCCGCATGGCACAGCTGAGTCTGCGCGTCTTTGAACATTTCGAGGATGTTGTCCATGGCCCGCCCGTGTTCACGCCTACCGGCATGCTGATCATCGTCCCCGAGCGTGACCGTGCTGGCCTCGAAGTCAACCTCGCCATGCAGCGTGATCTGGGCATTGACGTGCGCCTGGTGTCCAGCAACGAGTTGACCGATCTCGACCCGAACGCTCGGCTGGCGGAGGACGAAATCGCCGCTTACGAGGCTGAGGCCGGCTACGTCGAGGCGGTCCAGGTAGTCGCCTCTTACGCCGAGGCCGCGCGGCGCCAGGGCGCTGACATCCGTCAAGGGGTCGAGGTGCGAGCCGTGGTGGTTGAGAATGGGCACGTGGCTGGCGTGGAGACCAATGAAGGCCGCTACAGCTGCCGCACGGTGATCCTGGCCACGGGACCGTGGGCGGCGCAACTGGCGCGGGATGCCGGCGTGAGCCTCCCGGTGCAGGCGTGCCGGACGCAAGTGGCGCTGTTTCGCCGGCCGCCGGACAGCGGTCGCCGCTGCCTGATCTATGGCGACTTCGCCCAGGGGCTTTATTTCAAGCCGACGCATGGCGAGATGGTGCACGCCGGCAGCATCGCCGGAGAGGAGATTCACCAGCCAGTCGATCCGGACCGTTACAATGAAGCGGCCGACGGCGATTGGCTGCCGCAGGTGCGCCAGCGCTTGAGCCGGCGCTATCCGGCCATGCACCGTGGCTATGGGCGCGGCGGCTATGGAGCGCTGTACGCCATTACACCGGACTGGCACCCGATCCTTGATCGTCTTCCTGGCATCGAGGGGGCCTACTGCGCCGTCGGCTTCAGTGGCCACGGCTTCAAAATGTCGCCGATTGTGGGACAGTTGCTGGCCGAGCTAGTCGTCGATGGTCAGGTGTCCACTCTCGACGTCCGTCCGCTGCGGCTGGCACGCTTCGATGAGAAGGATCTTGTGCAAATTCCGCATGCGTATGGGGTGATGGGATGAGGCAGGACCGCATCCGGCGTTGACAGCGCCTTCCGTGCCACTTCATAATGCGTGACGAAAAGGTGTCTGGAACGGTGATTCTAGAGTTCCAGACACCTTTTCGCCACCCACGGTCGCCGTCCCCCCTCACCCTACCCTCTCCCCCGACCACGGGGAGAGGGTAGGGTGAGGGGTGCTCTAACCCCAGGCCGAATCATGAATTCCAATCACAAGCTCAAGGTCTTCAGTGGCAGGGCCAACATCCGCCTCGCCGAGAATATTGCCAGCGTGCTCGGCGATCCGCTCGGCAAGATCACGCTGTCGAACTTTCCCGATGGCGAAATCTCCGTGCGCATCGAGGAAGATGTACGGGGCCGAGATGTCTTCGTGGTCCAGCCGACCTGTCCGCCCGTCAATGAGAACCTGATGGAATTGCTGGTGATGCTGGACAGCTTCAAGCGCGCCAGCGCCGAGCGCATCACCGCGGTGCTGCCGTACTACGGTTACGCCCGGCAAGATCGCAAGGACGTCGGCCGGGTGCCGATCACCGCCAAGATGGTGGCCAACCTACTGACCGTGGCCGGGGCCAACCGCGTGCTGGCGCTCGACCTGCACGCTGCCCAGATTCAGGGCTTCTTCGATATTCCCGTCGATCACTTGCACGGCGGCCCCGTGATCAATGACTACATCCGTAGCTTGAACATTCCCCTCCGCGATTTTGTAGTACTCAGTCCCGATGAGGGCAGCATCAAGCGGGCACTGCTGCATCAGAAGAACCTGGGCGGCAACATCGCCATCGTGGACAAACGCCGCTCCAGCGCCACCGACACGAAGCAAGCCAACCTGATCGGCAGCACGTTGGATGGCAAAGTGGCGGTGATCTTCGACGACATGATCTCGACCGCCAGTAGCGTCGTCGGGGCGGCGAACGTAGCCCGCTACAACGGGGCCCGCGAGATCTACGCCTGTGCCACGCATGCCGTCCTGTGTGGCCCGGCGATCGAGCGTTTGCGCGACGCGCCGCTGAAGCAGATCGTCGTGACTGATAGCATCCCGCTGCCGCCGAACAAGCAGCTGCCGAATATCAAGGTGCTGAGCGTGGCGCCGCTGTTGGGCGACGCGATCAAACGCATCCATGTCAATGAGTCGGTGAGTAAACTGTTCGAGTGAGAGGAAAGGAGAAGCGATGACCGTGCCGACAACCGTTCCAGTACAGATTGAGGAAGACGCCGCGGCCCGGATTGCCGAGTTGGGGTTGCAGCACGAATTCGAAATGCTTATCCAGCATACCCAGCAGACGGTAGCGAATTTGCGGTCGATTGACGTGACGCGCTACGACGATCCGCTCGAACCAGGCCCCCCGCGCGTGCTTTTCATGGCCTGGCTGAACGGCGACCGATCTCAAGAAGAACCTGTTCGGGAAGAATGGATCCGTTGGATCCTCGAGCAGATGCCGCCCAGAGTTCTGCACTGGATTAGCCTCCAAATCTACCATTGGGAGAGCTATGGACGGTAGGGTCTTCCTGGCCATCGCCAAAGAACTGCTCCAAGGTGCGACCGAGGGGCATTGGCGGGCAGCCGCTGGGCGCGCTTATTATGCCTTGATGCTCGAAGCCCGCGCCGCACTCCAGCGTTGGGGTTTTCAGCCACCCAAAGGCCACTCCGTACATGCCTATGTCCGCCTTCGTTTTGTTTACGCCGCAGATCTGGATCTGAAGGAGATTGGCTATGGACTGGAGTTGGCTGGTATGTTGCGAAACCATGCTGATTACTCCTTGGCCGGTCCTGGGCCCTTTCGCGATGCTTTACCCGCTGAGGCAGCCATCCGCAATGTCGAGCTGAACATCGCTCGCCTCGACCGAATTGAGGCCGATCCACAACGGCGCGCTGCCACCATCGCCGCCATCCGACTCACTGGACCATAAGGAAAGTGGATAGTGAACAAAGAAGCAAACCCCCAGGGCTACCGTTTCCGCGCCATCCCGCGCCGCTTCAATAATTCATCCGCGATCGTCCCCAACAGCAGCGCCGCACCGATGACGGTGAATTCCAGGTCCGACGGAATGCCCGCAAACTGACACAGATTCCGCAATAGCGGCAACACCGCGGTGCCCATCAGAATGCCCGCGACGGTGCCTTCGCCGCCGCGCAAGCTACAGCCGCCCAAGACTGCTCCGGTGATGGCATACAGCTCGTACCACGAGCCGGCCGAGGAAGGCTGTGCCGTTTCCAGATCGAGCATGTGCAGCACACCGCCCAGTACGGCCAGTGTCGAACACAGCACATAGGCAAGAATCTTGTAGCGGTCTGTAGCCACGCCAGCGTAGCGCGCCGCCTGTTCGTTGTAGCCCACGGCATACAGGTAACGCCCATACACGCTGCCGTGCAGCAGCACGGCCATCAGGGCCGCGGTCCCCAACAACAGCCAGAAGATCGTGGGCACGCCATAGATCTCCCCCGCGGCGAGAAAGCGTAAGTCCGCCAGGTCTGGCCGGCCGCCGATCCCCACCGCCCGGGACGACCCCTGCGGCGTCCACGTGGCCCATCGCGCCAGGCCGCGGTAGATGAAGAGGCCGCACAGGGTGACGATGAACGGCTGCAAGCGCAGTTTGGTGACCAGCAGCCCGTGCGCCAGGCCGATCACGGGTCCCATCAGCAAGACCAAACCGACGGCGAGCGCCGGCGACAAGCGACGTTCCAGGAGCAGCGCCAGCGTCACCGCTCCCAGGCCGACGACTGAGCCGATCGACAGATCGATGCCGCCGGATAAGATCAAGACGCCGGCCCCAAGCGTGAGGACACCGAAAAAGCCCATGCGCTGGGCGACGTTTTGATGGTTTTCCAGCGAACGAGCGTTGGGGTTGGACAGGAGGACTGTCCCATACAGGATCAGCACCATGACCAGGATGCCGAGGAGTCGGTTCATGATCTCTTGCCGCCTCCGGTCGCGAGGTGCATGATGGCCTCTTCGCGCAGGTCGTTCCGAGGCAGCTCCCCGGCAACCTGTCCCTCGTGCAGGACCACCACGCGGTCACTCATGCCGAGGATCTCTTCCAGATCGCTCGAAATCATCAAGATACCTACGCCTTGGCCGGCCAGCTGATCCATAAGCGCATAGATTTCGCTCTTGGCCCCCACGTCAATGCCCCGCGTCGGCTCATCCAGGATGAGCACCCGAGGATGGCGCGCCAGCCATTTGCCGAGCACAACCTTTTGCTGATTGCCACCGCTGAGCAGTCCCACAATCTGATGCAAACTCGGCGTGCGAACGCGCAGCTGAGCACACGTTTCGCGGGCCAGAGCCGCCTCACGGCCTCGCGCGACTAGCCGCAGAAAGCTCAAGCGGTCGAGGTTGGGCAGGCCAATATTATGCTGCACACTCTGTTCCAGCACCAAGCCGTGAAACCGGCGATCTTCCGGTACCAGCAGCAACCCGGCCTCCATAGCCTGACGGGGATGCCGCAGACGTACCGGTTGTCCGTCTAGCAGCACCGCCCCGGTTAGGATTGGCCGCAGACCGAAAAGCGCCTCGGCCAGCTCGGTCCGGCCGGCGCCAACTAAGCCGGCCATGCCGACGATTTCACCACAGCCTACCGTCAGTGAGACCGAACTGGCAGGGCCTCCCGCATAGCGCACCTCCCGCACTTCCAGCCGAGGCGGCACCGGCGGATCCCGATCCGATTTCGGACTGTGTTGCTTCTGGAAGAATTGCCCCAATTCCCGGCCCACCATCAAACGCACCAAAGCGGCATGCGTCAACTCAGCACGGCTCAGCTCGCCGGCATTGCGGCCATCGCGCAGGACCGTGGCCCGATCGGCGATGCGCTGCACCTCGGCCAGGCGGTGCGATATATACAGCACGGCGACCCCACTGCGCTTCAGGTCCGCAATCACGGCGAACAGGCGCTCGGTCTCGCGCTGCGTCAGGCTGGAGGTCGGCTCATCCATGATAAGGATCCGCGCCCGCAGGGCCAGGGCATGGGCAATCTCGACGAGCTGACGTTGGCCCGGCGGGAGCTCGCCGACCAGTGTGTCGGGCGAACACTCCAAGCCCACGCGCCCCATCAGCGTACGCGCCGCCTGATCGATGCGCCGCCGGTCCAGCAGCCGCAGCCAACCTCCCCAGAGCGCCTCGCGTCCCAGGAAGAGGTTGGCGGCAACACTGAGGTTTTCCGCCAGGTTCAATTCCTGGTGGATCAGGCTGATTCCCAGGCGCAAGGCCTCGGCCACGCTGCCTAAGCGCACGGGCTGGCCGTCGAGGGTGACCGTACCGCTGTCGGGCCTGTAGATGCCCGCCAGGATTTTCATGAGCGTCGATTTGCCCGCGCCGTTCTCGCCCACGACCGCAACCACTTCGCCGGCGTGCAGGCGCAGCGCAACCCCGTCCAGTGCCTGTACCCCGGGAAAGGACTTACGAATACCGTCAGCTTCGAGAAGAGGGAAGAGGTTGGTCACGGTAGTGCGGCGAAGATCGGGTGACAAGGTGACAAGGTGACAAGGCGACAAGAACTAAGAGTGACAGTGGCGGGATGGACCTCGCTTTTTCCTCTCTCCCGGTCACCTTGTCACCTTGTCACCTTGGCTCGGGGTCAGCCCTTGCCCAGCAGTTTCTTGAGGTTTTGATGGAACGTCTCGACGTTGTCCTTCTTGATCACCAGATGGGGAATGTACTTGATACCGTCCGCCGGTAAGCCGGAGCGGTCGCCCTTGGCCAGGGCGGTCAGCAGCTTGACCGATTGGTAGCCGAATTCGAACGGCTGCTGCACGACCGTGCCATACACGTGGCCTTCCTTGATACCGAGCAGGGTGTTTTCCATTTCATCAAAACCAACGATGTGGACCTTGCCCTGTTTGTTGGCATCCTTGACAGCGCTCAGGATGGCCGGGGGATTGTAGGCCCAGAGGCCAATCAAGCAGATGTTTGGCTCGCTTTGCAATTGCAACAGCGCCGTGGCGGCCTTGTCCTTGGCGACTTTCAGATCGACATCGTCGTAAAAGATATCGAGCAGCGTGTACTTGCCATACTCCTTCGGTCCGGGTGCCTTGGCCTGTCCGGCCAACTCATCGAGGACTCCTTGACGGCGCTCCTGGGCATTGAGCGGATCCGGTTTGCCGACGAAGATGGCGATATGCCCCCCTTGAGGCATGACCTCTTTGACCATCTGGCCGGCCGCTTGGCCCGCGACGTAGTTATTGGTGCCGATATAGCACAAGCGCTTGCTGTCGGGCGCATCGTTGTCCTGCGTCAAGAGGGGCATGCGCTCGGCGACGCGGTTGAGCAGGCTGATCTGGTTCTTGGGGTCATTGACACTGATGGCCAGGCCCTTCACCTGCTGCGCCATCAGGTCTTCGATGATCTCCTTTTGCTCCGCCGCGGTGCCCGTCGGCGGCCGGCGGAAGAGCACGTCGACGTTTAGCTCGCCGGCGGCTTTCTTGGTGCCGGCTTCGGCGATGGTCCAGAATTCCTCGGCGTTATTGCTGACAAAGGCCACCTTGATCGGTTGCGGCCCCGCATTGCGCGTGCAGGCCGGGAGACCAACCAGCACGGCTGCCACCGCGAGCAGCCCCAGGGTGCGTAGCGATTTCATGGTGCGACTCGTTTTCTGTAGAAGGCGCTCTTACTGCGATGCTATGAGGATACTCAAAAGTACAGGCAGAGCAAGTGGGCAGACAAGGAGACAAGGAGACAAGGAGACAAGGAGACAAGGAGCTGG
>JBGQLF010000262.1:0-9529 GCA_041499985.1 Gemmataceae bacterium | reverse complement strand
CTGGAGCCTGAAGGCGTGGCTGGCGCTCCTCTTGCCGCGTGCGGCGGAGCGGCAGGCGCTGCTGACGATGGAGTTCAAGAAGTTTCTGGCGGAGGTGGTGCTGCTGCCCTGCCAGGTAGTGCGCGCGGGCGGCGGCTCCTGTACCGGCTGTTGCAATGGAACCCGTGGGTGGATGTCTTGTGCCGGGCTGTGACGGTGCTGCGGCAACTGCGGTTCCCGTGAGGCTAGGCCACCGATGTCGAGGTCCGGATGCCTCGATCCGTGCTGGCGCCGAACCCAGGAAGGCCAACGGCTATGGCGGACAAAACTCGGAGACAGATCGACCATCTCCTAGATGGGGACGGGGAGGCTCCGCCGATACTCCCCCAGCGATCGGAAGCCCCGCGCGGCCGGGGACACGCTTGTTCTGGGTCTAGTCTGGGCCGTTGACTCAGTGCTTTCACCGTAGCGCAGAAAAGGACCCAGGGCAAGGACGGCGTCACGACGTTTCTTCGCTGCTTCCTCGGCCCACCACTGCACTTCCTCGGCGGTCATCTCGATTCCTTCGTGCGAGAAGCGGCCGCCGAACTTACGCCTCAAAGCAGTGTGGGACGAAACTGATACATGTATACACTTGTGACCAAAAAATGGCCGAAAAATCGGGTAATCTACGTTGACTTCGCGCTTTACCACCGCGACTATGGTCTGCACTAGCTACAGAGTTGAGGCTAGTCCAAGTACCAAGTGGTGACGGTTTCGTCGTCTGGAGAATTGCCTTCTCCACAGGCGTTATTGTCAGCCTGAGTGTGTTCCAGGGTTGCAACGACGGGGGGTTCAACATGCGAGTACGTAGGAGAAGCTGGATGGCTCTGCGACGGCAGTGCAGGGGAAAGTCCACATCACAACTGGGACGGAAACCTGACTACCGTCCTTGCCTGGAAAACCTGGAAAATCGCATCGTTCCCGCTTCCGCAACAGGCGATATCATCCTGGACTGGAACACGGTTGCTATCACCGTGAACCAGACATCCTACAGCGGCTTCGACTCCAATGACCAAAGCGGGCCCACCAGGTCCAGCCGCGCCATGGCGATTGTGCATGCGGCAATGTTCGACGCCTGGAACTCCGTCAACCACCAGTACACGCCCTACTTGACCCTTGCCCCGAACGCCGACGGCGCATCGGACGTGGCGGCCGTAGCTGAGGCGGCGCACGACACCCTGGTGGCACTGTATCCGCACCAAAGGGCGTTTATCGACACGTCCTTCACGGAGACCCTCACGCATGTGGTGGACGGCAACGCGGAGACACGGGGCATCAACGTCGGCAAGTTCGTGGCCCAGCAAATCCTGGCGGCCCGCGCCAACGACGGCTCGGCTATCCCCGGCGTGTACGTACCCGACGGGCAGATCGGCCACCACCAACCTGACCCCAACAACCCCAACCAGGGGTTCCTGACGCCCGCCTGGGGCCAGGTCACCCCCTTCGCCATCCCCAGCACCGCTGCCATCCCGACCCCGCCGGTTCCGGCCCTGACCTCCCTTGAGTACACGATGGCCTACAACCAGGCCAAGGCGCTGGGCGCGGAGAATAGCACGGTGCGTACCACGGACGAAACGGAGCTTTCCATCTTCTGGGGTTACGATGTGGCGCGTGGCCTGGGAGACCCGCCGCGCCTATACAATCAGATCGCCCGGGTCATCGCCGAACAGGAGAATAACACGGTTGGCCAGAACGCCCGCATGTTCGCGCTGCTGAACCTCGCCATGGCTGACGCCGGCATCCAGTGCTGGGGCGTCAAGTACCGCGACATCTTCTGGCGGCCGATCGTCGCCATCCATGATGGCGCCATCGACGGCAACCCGGATACAGTTGGGGACCCCACCTGGAGTCCGCTCGGGGCGCCGAAAACCAACCCGCTCGCGGGCGAGATCAACTTCACGCCGCCGTTCCCCGCCTACACATCGGGCCACGCCACCTTCGGCGGGGCGGCCTTCAAGATCCTGGCGGATTTCTATCAGACGGACGACGTTAACTTCAGTATCCCCTTCGACTTCATCTCCGATGAGTTCAACGGCGTGTCGCGCGACGTCCATGCTGCCATCCCAGACCTCATCCAGAACCACGTGCGCGATGTCCTTCCCCGGCACTTCCAGAGTTTCAGCCAGGCGGCCGCGGAGAATGCTGCCAGCCGTATCTTCCTCGGCATCCACTGGCGCTTCGACGCGGTTCAGGGGGTCAGCGCGGGTGACCGCATCGGCGACTACACCTTCGATAACCTTCTGCGCCCGCTCAGCGGGCAGGGATCCACCCACGTTGCTACCATCGATTACACCAGGCAACTCGATGCCTACCTCGACGGCAGCTACAAGACCTTCTTCGCGAGCGCTGCCGGGACGACCACCCAGCCGCTCGACAACCCGCGCTTCGTGAACCAGGTCTACCAGGACCTGCTCCAGCGTTCGGCCGAGACCGCCGGTGTGGCCTACTGGAGTGGTCTCCTCGATCAAGGCGTTAGTCGTGCAAACGTGGCGCTACAGATCGACGAGAGCGTGGAGCACCGGACGCTCATGGTCCAGGGACTGTATCAGCAGCTGTTGCATCGCGCCGCGGACCAGGCGGGGTTGGACAGCCTGGTGGCCTTGCTCGGGAACGGCGGTAGCGTGCACCAGGCCGAGGCCATCATCTTGGGATCCGGGGAGTACTTCCAGGTCCGTGGCGACGGCACCAGGAGCGGGTTCCTGAACGCCATGTATCAGGACGGATTGGGTCGAGCTATTGACCTGGCTGGTCAGAGCGTCTTTGGTCAGGCCCTGGGGATCGGAATCAGCCGCACCGAAGTCGCCCTGGCGATGTGCGCCAGCCCTGAGTTCCAGCAGGATCAGGTGCAGAGCCTGTACCAGCATTACTTGCATCGTAACGGCGAGGCGCGAGGGGTCGACTTCTGGACCAGCGTGCTCCAGGCAGGCGTCTCCTTTGACCAGGTGCTGGTCAGCTTCCTGGCGTCCGCCGAATACGCGAAACGTTCCTAACGGTCGGGAGGGGATTCGAGCCGGACTCAGGGATCAGGGATTAGGGATCAGGACCCAGTGCTAAGTCCTGATCCCTGATCCCTAATCCCTGATCCCTGCTAAGCATCACGAACCGAGGCCGCCATGGGTTGGACCAGCAATTGCTGCAACTCGTCGGGATCAGCCGGCTTGGTGAGGAGACGGTCGAAGCCGCTTTGCCGAGCCAGACGACGGTCCTCGTCGCTGCCGTAGCCGGTCAGAGCAATGAGAACCGCCTGGGCCGTCGCCGGGTTGCGGCGTAGTTCGCTGGCGACGCCGTAGCCGTTCAAGCCGCCGGGCAGACCGATATCGCTGAGAACAACCTGGGGGGGCCACTCGGCGGCGGCCTGGACCCCCTGTGTTCCCGTGTACGCCACCCGAACCTCGTGCCCCAGCAATTCCAAAAGCAGACGAAGGCTGTCCGCCGCGTCGCGATTGTCCTCGATGACCAAAATGCGCCGGCGCTCGCCGGCTGGGGTAGGCTTCGTGGGCACCTGCGCCAAGGCAAGTGGTTCCTCGAGAAGCGGCAGACGCACGGTGAACTGCGCCCCCTGTCCCGGTCCGGCACTGGCTGCCTCGACCTCCCCTCCGTGCAGTTCGACCAGTCCCTTGACCAGTGCCAGCCCCAGGCCCAGGCCGCCACGCGACCGATCCAGGCTGGGGTCTTTTGGGGCAAACGCGTCGAAGACACTGGGGAGCAGCTCCGGCTCGATGCCCACGCCGGTATCGGACACCCGGAGGAGCGCCTGCCGTGCCTCGGCCTCCGCCTGGAGACGGACCAGAATCTGGCCGCCGGGAGCGGTGAACTTGGTCGCATTCTCGAGCAGATTTTGCAGCACCTGGACGAGACGCGTGGCGTCCCCCCACACCCACAGGGGAACCTCGGGCGTGGCCACGGTCAGGGTGCGCCCGGCCTGCTCCAGCGTCGCCCGCCGATCCTCGACGGTCGTGCGCACCAGGCGCGCCAGGTCCAGCAGTTCGGGGCGCAGTTCGATCTTCCCCCGTTGCAAATGCGAGACCTGGAGCAGTTCATCCACCAGCCGGCTTAGGTGCCGCGCCTGCCGTTCCAGCATGTTGACCGTTTGCTCCCGGGCCTGACGCTCACTGCCGGCCTGGCGCAGCACGTGCAAGCCTGTCAGGATGGGCGCCAAGGGGTTGCGCAGTTCATGCGCTAACATGGAGAGGAATTGATTCTTACTCCGGTCCGCCTCGCGTTGCTCGGTGATGTCCCGATTGTTCGCGACGATGGCCTGCACGGCAGGCTCCTCCAGCAGATTGGTGCCGGTGCTTTCGAGCCAGCGCCACGAGCCGTCTCGGTGATGGTAGCGGTACGTCGCCGACAGCCGGGCGCCGGGGTTTTGGAGGAGTTGGGCGAACAACGCGCTGATCCGGCCAAAGTCGTCGGGATGCACGCCCTCCAGGGCATTTCGGCCGACGAACTCCTCCTGTGCATAACCCAGGATGCGCGGTGTTGAGGGGCTGGCATAGCGGATGACGCCGTCGGCCCCAAGCAGGACAGAGGCCTCCCAGCTGTTCTCCAGGATGGCCTGGAAACGTTTTTCGCCCACCAGCAACTCCGTTTCCATCGGTCGCTGGCCAAGTTCATCGCAGGACGGAGGCGCGGTACCCAGGGGGCGGGTTCCGGTTCCCGAGGGCCGCAGACGGAGTAGCACTTGCGCTGGCGCTCCGGGCGAAGGGAGCTGGACCGCCGCAGCCTCACAGTCCAAGGAAAGCAGACGCTTGTCCGGAACCCGCCACGACAGCCGGCCCGGGATGAGCTGCCGCGTTCGCGCGCAGTTGGCCAGGTATTGCTTGAGGGCCTCTGGGGGCGTTTCAACCCAAGCGCCAAGCGGCCGATCCCGGAGCTGCGCGAAGGCGATTCCAAGGCGCTCCGCGGCGCAGTGGTTCGCAGCCAGGATCGTCCCGTCCGCCGACAGGAGCAGCAAGGCCTCGGGTAAGATGTCGACAATCTGGAGGAACTGTTCTGCCGTCACACCCGCCCTCGATGCTCGCTCTTGAAGTCGATCCGCCCAGGACAGCTCGCGCCCCCGATGGCATCAGCCGAAGGTTCCCCGGTTCGGTTCGTGCCCCCATCGGTAGCGCGTCTGGGGGACGAAGGACCCAGGAGGAGTCGGTGCCAGGAAGTGGGACACAAGACGCGCCAAGCAGAACCGTAGCCGCCGAGTGCCAACACGTGGAAGAGAAAAGGGATCCTGTCAGGCTAGAAGGTGTCGAACGGCTGCCATAGCCGCGAGGAGTGCGAGGCTCCTCAAGCGTGGATGTCATAGTATAGCTTCACACAATCTTCATGCAAGGGATCTGACGAGTGGTTCGCAATTGTTACCTATCGGATCGCCCTCCCCCTCGGCAAACTCATGCGGAGAGGACACACTTGGCTGACGGCGTTGGCAGCTCGGGTTGGTTCAGAGTAATGCGCCCATTCTGACAATGGACCTTGATCGGGCCAACACGAACGTCTTTCGCGGATAGCCGCTTGTCTGCGCTCGCCGGCTATGTCACAATGCCGAGGCTTGCCAGGTGGATCCCAGTTTCGGTCGACGCGACCGGGGAACCCTACGCTCTCTTGCTTGCACACCTAACGGGAGGCACTTTATGCAAAAGCTGATGCCCATGACAACCTTGTTGTTGCTGATGGCCGGCTTGGTTTCGGCCCCGGCCCAGGACAGAGCGAAACGCACCGACGCGGAGCTGAAGGCCCTGGCCAAGATCCGCCAGCTGGGCGCCCACGCCCTGGAACTTGCGCAGAACGACGACCGGCTCGAGGTTTCCTTTCTTCAGATCGACGGCAAGATCTCCGCCGCGCACCTGGCTCCGCTCAAAGAACTCAAGGGACTGGTACACCTGAACCTGCGAGGCCTGGACGTGACTGACGATCTCTTGGTCCAGCTCCAGGATCTTACCTCCCTCACCCGACTGCACCTGGAAAAGACCAAGATCACGGACCAGGGCTTGGAGCACCTCAAGAGCCTGGTCCAACTCGAGTATCTGAACCTTTACGGAACGCAGATCACGGATGCCGGGCTGGTCCACCTCGAAGGCATGAAGAAGCTCAAGGATCTGTACGTGTGGCAGACGAAAGTCACCGACGCCGGCGTCGCCAAGCTACAGCAAGCGCTACCGGGAGTGCAGATCGTCCGCGGCCTGGAGACCGCCATCAAGCCCCCAGAAGACAAGAAGACGGATGCCAAGACTGAAGACAAGAAGACCGACAGCAAGAAGGCGGATGCCAAGAAGGAAGACAAGAAAACCGACAGCAAGAAAGACGAGAAGAAACCCGAGGAGAAGAAACCGGAGCCCAAGAAAGAGGACAAGAAGGTCGACGATACGAAGAAGCCGTAGCCCATTTGGCTCGGTGGGACGTCGCCGGCAATTCGGCTGAGAGCAGGCTCCTGGCGCGCAGGTGCAAGCGCCCGGAGCCGTTTTTCTTGGCGGGCGAGGTAGACAGCGCGGGCCCTCTGATCTACGTTTGGAAAGGCGGAACTGGAATCCCGCGCAGAGAGGCCGTCATGCCGGAACAGAATTTTTCGACCGACGTAAAGCCTCCGGCCAAGCGAGTCGGTGTGGAGCGCCGCGCCTGGGTGCGTTACTCCCTACGCAAGTTAACCTTGTGCCATGCCATCGCGGCCCAGCCGTACGACCGCTGGTGGCGGGCCACGGTACACGATGTTTCGATCAGCGGCATCGGGCTGTCATGCAGCAGCCAGATTCCTCCCGGCACACTCCTGGCTATCGAGCTGGAGGGCGTGCCCCGGTTGATGCTGGCCCGCGTCGTTCACGCTGGTCTGCGGGCCGAGGACACGTGGATGTTGGGTTGCGAGTTCCTCCAGATACTGAGCGACGAAGAACTGGACGCGATCGTGTAGGATCCGCCGCGTGAGGAGCGGGCGAGATCGGCTTCCAGCTTGGGGCGAAGCCGACTGCGTTTTTCGCACTTTCTTGTTGTAGCGCGCAGGCCAGGGCACTAATCTCCTGGCTATGAAAGTCACCCAACTCCAGGCTCTGCTCGTGCGGATTCCCCAGAAGCCGCCCATTGCTCCCTATCAATCCCGCTATCGGGCGACCTCCGAGAAGGAGGCCCTCCTGGTCCGTCTGGAGACCGACACGGGCCTGATCGGCTGGGGCGAGACCCCCGTCGATTGGATCAACAACTCCTTCGAAGGCGCCCCGGAGGACCTGCTCCGACGTCAGGTGCTCGGCCGGGATCCGTTCGATCTGGAAACCTGGTACGCCGAAAACACCCTTGGCAGCTACCTGGCCAGCGGCGTGGAAATGGCGTTCTGGGACCTGATTGGCCACGCCACGCGCCAGCCGCTGTACAAGCTCCTGGGCGGCGCGGTGCGCAAACGCATCGAGCTGGCAGCATGTATGGGCATTCGTCCCTATGACGAAGCCAAGGCCATTGCCCGCCAGTACGTGGATATGGGGTTCACGACCCTGAAAACCAAGGCTGGACGCCGAGCCGAGGAAGACCTCGAAATGGTCCGCGGCATCCGCGACGGAGTCGGCGACCGGCTCAAGCTCCGCATCGATCCCAATCAGGGCTACCCGGCCGCCGTCGCTTTTCCGCTGGCGCGCGATCTGGAGCAGTATAACCTGGAGTATTTCGAACAGCCGATGCCGCAGAGCTGCCTGGGCGAGGCGGCTCGGCTCCGCCGGCAGACGCGCACGCCAATCGCCCTCAACGAATCCGTGACCACGACCGAAGTGGCCCTGCAAATTCTGCAACTGCACGCCGCCGATGTGCTGCTGCCGGACACGTATCAGTGCGGCGGCATCCTCGGCGTCAAGAAGGTGGCCACGCTGGCCGAAGCCGCTGGCGTGCCGTGCGTGTTTCACTGCGCCCACGACCTGGGACTGAAGACCGCCGCCATGTTGCACGTCGTGGCCAGTTCTCCAGGCTTCACGCTGGCGAATGATTGCACCTACTACGGTCTCGAAGACGACATCATCAGCCCGCTCCATCGCATCGAGCGCGGGACCATGACGGTGCCGGAAGGACCTGGCCTGGGCGTGGTCGTCGATGAGAAGAAGGTAGCCAAGTACCGTGTTGAGGCATAAGGGAACGAGAAGAACCAGCTTTGCCCACAAACTCCAGTTTGCCGAAAAACCGTCTCATTTGCCCAAAAACGAAACCTCTCACACTGAATCTCGGCTCATGAAAACGACGGCTTCGTAAAGCCCCCTCTTGCTCTGCCGCTTACGCATCCGATCAATGCGTTCGAGTTCGAAACCGAAATGCCCGTAGATCGCGGCGAGGATTTCGTCGCTGGGTAGCGGGTTCTCGTAGAACTTGCTATTCCCGATGACGTAGGCCAAGCGTGCCTGCTTCCTACAGACCTCGGCCACCTGAGCGGCGTGATCGTACATGTTGTTGAAGTATTTGACGACGTAATTCGCCATGAGGTTGCCGTTGGTGTGGATTCCGCGCAGGTGCGGGTCGAGCAACTTCTGAATGAGCTCATTCTTGGGGGTGATCCCGTGGGCGAGCACCGAAGTCGCCTTGCCCCACGTCCCGCCGATGGCGTCTGTCTCAAGCTGGCCGACCGCACTTGCGCTCGTAATAAAGTCGAAGAAGAACAGGTGGGGCCGGGTCTCCCGTGCATAGCTGAACCTGTTCGGATAGGGCGGTGACGTGATGACCGCCGAGACCTTGACCCTGTTGGGCAACACTTTGGTCAGTTCCTTGCTGTTGCCCCGATAAATAGTCACATCGGCGGCAGGGAGTTCGGACACCGCCTTGAGATCAGCCGCCATGTTCCGCAGTTGTTGCTCCAGGACTTCGGCGACAGCGACCGTGGGCAGCGGCTCCTTGGCGAAGGTCAAGGACACATGGTTGTGCTTGGCGTTGCTCACCGGGACGAGGATGCCCAACACGGCCATCTTCAGGAGGTCAAGGATGTGCGCTGCCGCCTGGAATCTGGTGACGAGCTTGCGAAGGCAGACTAGTTGGGCGAGGTTGCCGGGGGACCACCAGCGCTGGGGGAAGTTGATCCGAGGGATGTCGGCAGCATAATCTTTCAAGTAGGCGGCCGGCTTCGACTGGAAGGGCACGTCCTCAAGGCTGGCGCGGTAGTCCGAGATGAATTCCTCGAAACACGACTCCGTTGCGGGGATGTCGTGGTAGGTGCGGGTCTTGACCGTGCCGACGAAGTGCAAGTAGGGGTTGAGTTCGACGCTGCACGCCGGAATGCCACGGTACTTCATGCACAGAGGTACAGTGCCGACGCCGCTGAATGGGTCCAAAACAAAGTCGGTCGTGGTTAGTCCAAAGTGGTCAGCGATGTCATTGGCTAGTTGAGGCGAGAAACTGGGCGTGAGCCGATACCATCGGTGGATCGGTAGGTCGAGCTTTCCTTGAAAAGTGACCGACTTCGTGCTGCGATTGGTGAAGTTTGATCCCATGTCGAAAAACGTCGGTTGCATTACTTTGTCAGGCTCCGCAGGAGTTCGATTACTGACTTACGGAAGTCCTCCCGGTT
>JBGQLF010000261.1:0-9540 GCA_041499985.1 Gemmataceae bacterium | reverse complement strand
CTCCCCGGCAGCCTGTGCGGCGTGCGGTCCGGCGAATCTGTCTTCCTTTGGCGTGCCCTGGGACAAGGTTCAATGAATTGGCAGGCCAGTTCCGCGAGGCAGTGGACTCTTGTCATCTGGAACAATTCGCTGATTCTCTGGGCCTGTCGGTCGAGAGTCTGAAGGCGCTTGGCATCGGCTGGTCGTGGGCGGATCAGGCATGGGCGTTTCCGATGCTATCCGCCGACGGCACTGTACTGGGTATCCGGCTACGGCGCGAGACTGGAAAGAAGTTCGCGGTGAGGGGTGGCAAGGAAGGATTGTTTCTCCCTGTCGGTGAGGCTCAGGGTGAGTCAGGGTCGGTAGGGTCGGTCAGGGTCGGTCCTAGGGGGTGCTACTCTGGCGATTCCACGCTCCTGATCTGTGAAGGACCAACCGACACGGCGGCTCTGCTGGACATGGGTTTTGACAACGTCGTTGGGCGGCCCAGCTGCACTGGTGGCATCAAACTGTTAGTCGAGTTGGTCCGCGTTCAGCAGCCAGCGGAAGCGGTGATCGTGGCAGATACCGATGAACCTGGCCAACGCGGCGCGAGCAACCTCGCCTCGGTACTGGTGGCCTATGTCCCGGCGGTCCGCGTCATCCAGCCCCCAGACGGCCTCAAGGATGCGCGGGCATGGCTTCAAGAAGGTGGAACGCGACAAGACGTGGAAAAGGCGATAGCCGCGGCCCTAGTTCGGCGGCTCACTATTCGATGAGTTAAGGGGAACAGTGATCGTGGGTAACCAGAATTATGAAGGACAGATGGAATATGGGTCCATTGGCCGCAACGGCAAGATGCGCGTGACAGTCCGTCTACCCAGTGGTGAGACGTACACAGACAAGGTGGACATCGCCGATGCGAGGGACCGGCAGCGGTTCGTGCGCGGGTTAGTGAAAGAAAAAAAGGGAATCGACAAAAAAACCGTGCTAGCTGAGCTGGAGCGCCGCGCTGGGGAGCTGCCGACTGACGGCGACAGTGGCCGTCCTAGCCAAGCCGATTGCATGGTGGAGCTGTGCAATGCTGTCGAGCTGTTCCACACTCCCGGTGGGCTTGACTCTGAAGCATACGCCACGATAGCGATGGGGAACCACAAGGAAACCTGGCTCTTGGGGAGCAAAGGCTTTCGCTGCTGGCTATCGAGCGAGTATTACAAGGCACACGGCAAAGCCCCAGGCAGTCAAGCTATCGAGGATGCGATCTCGACCTTGAAGGGTAAGGCGTTGCACGATGGCCCGGAGCTAGCTGTTGCCGTGCGCGTCGCGTCGCATGGCGATGCCATCTATTTCGATCTAGCAAACCAAGATTGGGAAGTGGTGGAAATCACGGCGGCCGGCTGGCGTGTGATGAAGGACTCACCAGTGAGGTTTGTGCGGAAGCGCGGCCAGCTACCCCTACCTACACCGATCCCAGGCGGCCGGCTGGAAGAACTGCGACCGTTGCTCAACCTGAAAAAAGATGAGAACTGGATACTACTCGTCGCCTGGTTAGTGGCGGCCCTGCGCCCCGGACGGCCTTTCCCGATCCTGTCTGTTAATGGAGAACAGGGGTCCGCTAAGTCAACTCTCTGTAAGATGGCACGCGCTCTAATCGACCCGAACAAAGCGCCATTGCGGCGGCCCCCGCGAGAAGAACGCGATCTCATGATTGCTGCCATCAACGGTTGGGTGGTTGCCTTTGATAACCTGTCAGGAATCCCGGCCGCGCTCTCGGATGCGCTATGCACGCTGGCAACGGGAGGCGGCTTCTCGGCCCGCGAGCTGTATACCGACGCAGATGAAAAGCTGTTCGATGCAACACGCCCTGTGCTCATGAATGGAATTGAGGACTTGGCCACACGCTCTGACTTGCTTGATCGCTGCCTGTGTTTGACATTACCGACGATTGCGGATAGTGAGCGCCAGGAAGAGGAAGCCCTGTGGGAACGGTTTGAGGAGATTCGTCCGCGCGTGCTGGGCGCCCTGCTCAACGCTGTGGTTGCGGCCCTGAACAACAAGAACAAGGTCACGCTGACCAGCAAACCGCGCATGGCAGACTTTGCAGCCTGGATCGTAGCCGCGGAGCCGGCCCTGGGATGGTCAGTCGGAAAGTTCCTGGAGACCTACACCGCGAACCGCAGCCTGGCTAATCGCCTGGTTGTAGACACGTCGGTGCTGGCCGCTCCGATTCTCGCCTTGGTGGAGTCTGAGCCTTTCTGGCTGGGGACCGCTAATGAATTGCTTCACACCCTGGGAGACGGCTATGCGGATGAAAGGACTCGCAAGGACAAGAACTGGCCTACCACAGCGCGGAAATTGACCGGCGAGCTGCGTCGCCTTGCTCCAAATCTGCGCCGGCTGGGCGTCGAAGTGAAGTTCGCAGACGAGATTCCCAACGGCCACACCAAGAAGGGCAACTTGATCCAATTGGAACGGAGCCGGAAAACACCTTCACAACATTCACAACCTTCACGTCCTGTGTACGAAACGCCCGCCGATCACTGGCTCGGTGAAGATGGTGAACGTGGTGAACGTGTTTTGCAGCCTTGTTCTGAATCCCTTGAATCCTCGGAGGATATCATCGAATGGACAGCCTAACCCTGTTAGAACAAGCCCGGTCCGCTGGCCTGACAGTAATAGTGCGGAATGACAAGCTGGTTGTCCGAGGTCCACGCCAGTTCAGCGCCCTAGCGGAACAGCTGCTCTCCCACAAAACTGAAGTCCTCAACGCCCTGGCGTTGGAATCTTTTCGTCCTGCCGACCTCCCAGCTCAGTGGCATTTCCTGTGGGACGAACGTGCCGCCATCATGGAGTACGACGGCGGAATGCACCGCGAGCGGGCGGAGTTCTTGGCCCTGAAGGACATCCTGGGACAGATGCAACGGGCAGGGATTGACATCAGGCAGTGCCGGTGACGAAGGTCATGGGCCTACTACTGATGCTTGCTTTTACTCGAAGTATCGACTAGAATGGCGACGATGGGAAAGCAGCGCGCAAAGCTGAGTGAGCAAATCAGGGCCGCAGTCGATGCCAGCGGCATGAGCCGGTATCGCATCTGCAAGGAGTTGGGCATCGCGGAATCGACGATGAGCCGGTTCATGTCGGGACAGGGGGGGCTGTCGATGGAAGTTCTTGACGCCTTAGCAGCCCTCCTTGGCCTGACCATCAAATTCCCCAGGCGACAGCGAACGGAACGGAGAACACATGGCGAGCATCAGTCGTGAAAAGAACGGGCACAAGACTATCCAGTTCGTGGCTGCCGATGGCAAGCGCAAGAGTATCCGGCTGGGCAAGGTCTCGCAGCGAGAGGCCGACGAAACCAAACTGCGTATCGAACGGCTGGTGATGGCCCAGACCGCCAACGTGTCCCTTGACAGCGAGACGGCGCGGTGGCTGGCGCAGGTTGGCGAGACCTTGGCAAAGAAGCTTTTGAAGGCCGGACTCATGGCACCCCGGCAGACCGGCACCGCTACGCTGGGGCAGTGGCTCAAGGATTACCGTGTGCATCGCGCCGACGTGTCCCAGGGAACCAGTACCAATTACGGTATCGTTGCGAACCGTTTGCTTGCCTTCTTTCCTCCTGATCGGCCGTTGCACGCCATCACCGAAGGGGATGCCGACCGTTGGCTGGTGTGGCTGAAGCAAGAGTATGCTGGCCCTACGGTCTCCAAATCGGTGAAGGTAGCTCGCCAATTCTGGGCGCAAGCCATCCGGCATGGGCTGGCCATAAACAATCCCTTTGCTCACCTACGCACGCCGTCCGAAGTGAACACAGCCCGAGCCTTCTTTGTTGATGGCGTAACCTTCCAGCAAGTTCTGGCAGCCTGTCCTGACCACGAATGGCGGTTGCTACTCGTCCTGGCCCGTTACGGCGGCCTGCGCACGCCCTCTGAGCCTCTGGCTTTGGAATGGACCGATGTGAACTGGGAACGCGATCGCTTTCGGGTCATCGCACCCAAGACGGAACACCAGGACGGTGGCGAGCGCTGGGTACCGCTGTTCCCCGAGCTGCGGCCCTACCTGGAAGAAGCCTTTGAGCGGGCTGCGCCTGGTGCCGTACACGTCATCACTAGATGGCGGGACTCGGCCAAGAATCTGCGCACCGGACTTCTTCGCATTCTCCGACGTGCTGGCATGAAGGCATGGCCACGCCTTTACCAGAACCTGCGTTCCTCTCGTGAGACGGAACTAGCAGAGAGCTTCCCGATTCACGTTGTCGCCGAGTGGCTTGGCAACAGCCCGAAGACCGCTCTGGCGCATTACACTCAGGTGACTGAGGATCACTACCGCAAGGCGCTGCAAAATCCGGTGCAGCAAGGCGCCGTTCTGGCCAGCACAGAGCTGCAAGTGGGAGATGACGAAAAGCCGGATCGCGAGACCGTGCGAGAGTTTGCGATGCAAAGCCAATCAGCGCAAGAACTTATGATGACCCCGACGGGATTCGAACCCGTGTTGGCGGCGTGAAAGACCGCTGTCCTGGACCTCTAGACGACGGGGCCTGGCCGCTTTAGCAGCAGCACGGTGCATCTTATGGAGACACCTCCTCAAGCGTCAAGTTCGCCCATCTCGCGGTCCCGGCGGAGTGACGCGGGTGGCGCGGAATCCTTTTCGCCCGCGACAGCATCCAAAAGTATAAGGACACCGACCTCAACGGTTTCGTAGAAGTGGAAGATCGCGGCAGCTGCACAGTCCGCGTTGCCCGGTCAAAGCAGCCCGTTCTATAATAGGGCTAGCGATGGCAATTGGCGGATCGCCGATGACAAGCGACGACACGAATTCAGAAGAAAGGTGGGAAGTGATGGCCAGCGTAAACGTGGTGGAATTCACCACCGAGAACTGGGAAAACGAAGTCGTGCACAGTGACAAGCCGGTGCTCGTGGATTTTTGGGCTCCCTGGTGCGGTCCGTGCCGGCAGCTGGCACCCACCATTGATCGCATTGCCGATCAATTCACCGGCCGGCTGAAGGTGGGCAAGCTCAATACCGACGATAGCCCCGATATGGCCGTTAAGTATGGCATCTCCGGTATCCCGCAGGTGTTGCTCTTCAAGGGTGGGGATCAGCCCCGCGACCGCCTGGTTGGCTTGCAATCCGAAAGCGCCTTGGTCAAGCGGATCAATCAGGTGTTGGAATCGTAACGGCTCGGCATTTCCGGGAGATCCGGCAGGCCAAGAAGATCGGGTAGACCTTACCGATCTCCTTGGCCTTTTTTAGTTGGCCTGCCTTTCTTCTTCCTCAACCTCGCGCGCCGTCCCAGTCGATAAGGGAACAGATCGAATCGGCTCATGCCCCGATCGTTCCGCGCTGCGCCGCGGAACAGACTGAAAGGACCTCTGGGATGGAACCGACTCGCAATCCTGCGTCGCGTCCGCGATCCGATGCCGCTCTGCCTTGCCGGGCGGACCAGGAAGCGCTCCAGCGCGAAAAGGATGCCCTGCGGATCCAGGTCGCGGGCGTCGCGGCTCAGCAGGCGGCCTTGACCGAAGAGGAAATCCGCCTCCAGCAACGTCGGGCTGCGCTCGAGAAGCAAGAACGGCAGCTCGCGACCCACTTGGAAGAGCAGCGCCAACGCCTCTTGCAACTGCGCGACGAGGCCAAGGAGGCCCGGTTGGCCCTCCAGAAGGAACGGGCCGCGTACGAAGAGCGCGTCGGTCTGGTCACACGCGAGCTGAACCAGGAACGCCACGAGTTGGCCGACGGCCAGCGCCAAGTCCAAACGGACCGCCAACGGACGCTGGATCTTCGGCAACGGCTCAAACGGCGTTGGCATCGCCACTGGGCCGCCGAGCGAACCACGATACGCCAGAAAGAGCAAGAGCTGCACGAGCTCCGCACTCGCCTGGGGAAAGAGACGGAGCGGCTGGCGGAGGAGAAGGCCTCCCTCGGGCACACTCGGCAACGCTTCCACGGCGACGAAGAGTTGGGTCGGCGTCAGCTCCAGAGCGACTGGGACAATCTCCGCCGCGAGCAGCAGCAGTGGACTGCCCGGCGCACTCAGGAACAGATCGCCCTGCAAGAGCGGGCCCAGGCGCTCGACCGGCGCGAGAGCGCCTTGACCGAAGCGCAGCGCCAGCTCGCCAGCCAACGGCAGCAGTGGGAAGAAACGCGCCTGGATCTGGATAAGGAGGCCGAGGGGCTGGAGAACCGCATTCAAAATGGACGCCGTAAACTCCAGGAACAGGAGCAAGAAGCGCTCCGTCTCCAGGCGACCGTGTGCGATTTGCAGAACCGCCGCGAAACCCTGGCTGAAGCGCCGTCGCAGACGGTAGCTGTCTCGGCCAGAGCTGCCTGCACTCTGCCACTGCCGATCTCCCAGCTGGCGTTCATGCAAGCGGATCTGAAACGCCGTGAGTTGGAGGTCGCGGCGGCACGGGCCCATCTGCACCATCGTTTCCAGGCCCTGGAACGGCTGGTCGGCGAGTTGGCGGACCAGCGGCTCCAGTTGGCCGAGCAGTGTGCCCGCTTGATGGACGCCCGGCAGCGCTGGCAGGAGGAGCGCGACGCTGCGACGACGGAGCTGGCGGCCCTGGGAGAGCGCATGCAGGAGCGGGAGCTGGCGTTGCAAGGCCGTGAACAAGCCTTGGCCAACAGCGAAGGCAGCCTGCGGCAACGTCATGCGGAACTGACGCAAGCCAGGCTGCACCTGGAAGGCCGGCAAGCATGCCTCACCCAACAGAGGACAGCCTGGGAGGCCGAGCGGGCACAGCTCCTGGCAGTGCTCCAACCGCGGGAACGACTCGTGGAGCAGCAGCTCGCTGGCCTTGTGCGGCTGCGCCAGCGCTGGCAGGACCAGCGCCGCCGCCAAACGGATTGGCTGCGGGGCAAGTACGCCGCTTGGGAAGAGCTGCGTCAGGAATTGGCGGCTCTGCGAGTGGAATGTCTCCAGCGCCAAATGGAATTACAGCAGGAGCGCCGGACGGCTGCCGAGCGGGCCCTTGCCCTGGAGCAATATCGGCAGGAGTGCATCGGCAAGGCAGCCAATCCCGTCGCGGCGGAAAAGCGGCTCGAACAACTGCGCCGGCGCTGGGCCGCCCTCGCTGCTCCGGTGGAGCGGGCTCTGGCCAAGGAACGACAGGCTTTACAGACGGAGGCAGAACACCTGGAGCAAGGCCATCGCGAGCTGGAGCAAGGAATCGCGGTCCTTTTCACTCAAGAAGCCGAGCTCTCCAGTCGACAGGCCGAGTGGGAAGCAAGGCAGCTCCGGACGGAACTAGAACACAACAAGCTCCAGCAGGAGGTCAAGAGCCTCCAGGGGCACCGGGAAGCTTACGAGCACCAGATGCAGCAGCTACGCGACGAAGTAGAGCGCCTCGCCCGGCTGCTTCTGGAGGAGGCCGAGCCGGACAGGACAACCGTGGTCCAGGCGGCGTAGGACCGCAGCCGAGGATCCACGGCGGGCCTCGGTGGACCTGGATTTCCGAGATGGACAGTCGGTTTCGGCATTGCAATGACGCCGCAATCGGGCCAGATTCGGCGTCTTCGACCCCATCTTTACTCGCCGGCCAGACCGGCAACTGCCGCTCGCCTGAGAACTCACTCTTGCCTGTCCCCAAGCTGCCAGAATCCGCGCCCGCTCCAAAAAAACACCGACTTACCCGCTCTCATAAAACAAATGACCGCCCTGGGTCAGCTGAATGATGACTCCTTCGGAATAGAGAGAAAAGACGTAGATGAGTGATTCCTGTGGACAACCCGGCCAAGGCGCTGATAAACCAGAAGGATGGCATGCAGGGAAAAGCTGGGCTAGCCCTTCCGACCACCAGGCGTAGGTGCATCATGACAAGGCCAAAGAACGTCGAGTACAAGGTCGTGCTGGTGTTCCCCGGTTTCGGCGAGGAACGCGAGAACGCCGAACAACTTATCGAGGAAGCCCTGCAATACCTCAACACCCAGAAAGACGAACCTGGGATGCGCTTCGCTCGCCAGGTAACCGCGAGGCTGGAGATCGTGCCAGATGTCGAGCAGGCGCAGGCCAAGCTCAGCACCGACGACGCGGTTGCCATGATGATACTACACGACCTGCCGGATGACGAACGCATCGCTTTCACGCGGGAGTGTGCCGAGCAGGACGTGCCGGTTTGTCACACGACGCCTGCGCCCGACCTGCCCGAATCAGGGCCACGCGCTGCCCGGGCCAAACGGCGTGACTGGCAGGTGGTATTCCGGCAGCGTTCCGAACACGATGAGCCGATCGCCCACAAGATCTGCGAGACGACCCTCACGGCGCCCCTGGAAGGCGACCCGGAAGCGTTGGGCGACCGTGTGGGCCAACTCATCGCCGTGATGGCGCTGGGCGTCATGGAGCATCATTGGACGCGCAATCCACCGCAGCTGCTTCTACCTGAATGACGGGTACCACACGGGCGCGCCACCACGAATCGATCCACTTGATTCTGGATGGGTGCCCAGTGCGGTGGCGTCCGGGAAGCCGGGTCGTCCTCGTGATTCCGGGTCAGAGATCTCCTGCGAGCAATCGAGCGATGCTCCGTCGGTAACGGGCGACAATCGGTTCGCGCGCCAGGTGCCGGCCGCCCGCGACGCACTTCCGCCCTCCGACCCAGACACAGTCCACAGGGCTCGTGCGCGCGGCAAAGATCCACCCGTCGAGGAGCCTGTCGCCGCGCCTCTCGACGAGGGCCGGATGCGACGCATCGAGCGAGATGATATCCGCCGGCGCACCCGGTGCGAGGACCGCCGAAGTGACTCCCAGTGCGACCGATCCCCCGTGAGCCGCCGACTCATAGAGGGTGCGCCCGGTGGAGGCACCCTCGGCCCGGGTCATTACGTTGCGCTGCCGGCACTGGAGCCGCTGGCCGTATTCGAGCTGGCGTAATTCGTCCGCGACGCCAACCAGCACGTTCGAATCCGACCCGACACCGATCCGACCTCCGCAAGCCGTGAAGTAGGGGCCGTTGAAGATCCCGTCTCCCAGGTTCGCCTCCGTTACCGGACACAGCCCCGCCACGACCCCCGTCTCCGCCAGGCGCTGCGTCTCCTCGGTGGTCATGTGGGTCGCGTGGACGAAGCACCAACGGCCGTCCGGTGCCGCGTGATCGAGGAGCCATTCGACGGGACGACGGCCCGACCAGGCGAGGCAGTCCTCCACCTCGCGCACCTGCTCCGCCACATGGATGTGGATCGGCCCGTCCTCCGCGAACGGCCGGATCGCCGCGAGTTCGTCCGGCGTGATGGCGCGCAGGCTGTGCGGCGCGATGCCGACGACCGAACCCGGATGGACAGCCGCGGCCCGGCGCGAGGCTTCAACGAGAGAGGCGAAGCCTTCGAGATCGCAGAGGAACCGTCGTTGGCTCGATGTCGGGGGTTTCCCGCCGAACCCGCCATGGGCGTAAAACACCGGCAGGAGGGTGAGCCCGATCCCGGTTTCGCCCGCCGCGGCGAGGATCCGCACCGCCATCTCGGCCGGGTCTTTGAAGGCTCTCCCGTCACGATTGTGGTGCAGGTAGTGGAACTCGCCGACCCGGGTGAAGCCGGCTTCCAGCATCTCGACATACACGAGACCCGCCACGGCCTGCACGTCTTCCGG
>JBGQLF010000260.1:0-9543 GCA_041499985.1 Gemmataceae bacterium | reverse complement strand
GCGGACACTTGGACCCACAAATGGCAGCCCAAGCTCTGCAACACAACTGCCTGTTATCCAGGAGGTTGCTGCCAGCCAGCTGTCCAGGTTGAGCTGCCCCAAAGTGTCCGCTCAAGCTGGAGTATACGTGAGAAAGTCCCTTGACCCGAGGGTTCGCAGCCGCTCTCTGTGGCCTCCGTCTTTCTTACCTGGGCGATGACAAGAAAGCCGATGGAATCATGAGCATCGCGCAATCAGTCCTGGAATCCTTACAACAGCACCCGGGTAAAGTCATTTCCCGGGATGCGGAAACTGCTTTGACTTCCGAAGATTTACTCCGTGCTTGCCGGTCCGCGGCCGCATATTATGCGGCTAAGGTCGCCGGGCGCATGGTAGGCATGCTTCTACCCAACTGTGCCTTTTATCCGCCTGCAGTCTTAGGGGCCATCTGGTCCGGCAAAGTTCCGGTGCCGCTCAACCCACTCTTGAAATCTACGGAGCTGGACTTCATCTTCCAGGAGACCGGCATCGATACGGTCGTGGTCAGTGAACTCACCCAACCAGCGGTCACTGGGCTAGCTGTGAAGGCCGTTCCAGTGACCGACCTTCTCACGTTTCAACCCGCTCAGGCCGACCCAGCGCCGGCAGGCTCGAACGACCTGGCCGTGCTCCTCTACACCTCGGGCACGACCGGCCGACCCAAGGGCGTGCCGCTGAGCCACCACAATCTGCTCAGCAATGCCTCCAGCTTGATCCGTCGGCTCCAGGGAACATCCGAGGATGTCTTCCTGGCGGTGCTGCCCATGTTCCATGCTTTCGGGCTCACCGGGATGATGCTCAGCCCCCTGTTGTTGGGCGCCGAAGTGACGTATATGCGCTTTGCCCCGGACCGCATCGTCGCCCTGATGACCCGGCGTCGCGTCAGCGTCTTCGTCGCCGTGCCGAGCATGTACCGCCTGCTCGTCCGCAGCAAGGTTCCAGCGGAACCTCTCCAAAACGTGCGCCTGGCTATTTCCGGCGGCGACGCTCTGCCGTCGGGTGTGCGCGAGGCCTACCGTCAACGCTTCAACCGTGACTTGCTCGATGGTTATGGCCTGACCGAGACCTCCCCCGTGATCAGCGTGAACACGCCCGCAGGGAACCGACCGGGAACCGTCGGCCGCGTCTTGCCGGGCGTGCAGGTTCGCATCCAGGGGGAAGCCGGCACCTTGCAGGCTGGAAAGGAAGGCGAAGTTCAGGTCCAAGGTCCCAACGTCATGTCCGGCTATTACAACCGGCCGGAGGAGAACCGCATGGCCTTTACGGCCGACGGTTGGTTCCGAACCGGCGATCTGGGCTCGATGGATGCAGAGGGCTACCTGACCATCACCGGCCGGATCAAGGAACTCATTGTCCGCGACGGGGAAAAGATCATGCCGCGGGAAGTGGAGGATGTACTCGAGCACCACCCGAAGGTTCTGGATGTCGCCGTCATCGGGGAACCGGATGGCAAACACGGCGAGGCCGTGGTCGCCTTCGTGGCACCTACAGAGCAAGTGCCCACATCAGAGGAGTTGCGTGCCTTCTGCCGCAGCCAACTGGCGGAATTCAAGGTTCCCCGTCGCTTCGTCATTGCCCCGGATCTCCCGCGCGGACCCACCGGCAAGATCCTCAAGCGCTTGCTGAAAGACTGGAAACCGACCAAGGAGAACGGATGATTACTGATATGGTCTGTCTGGAAGGTATTGCCCATGAGGGCAGTTGCGAGGATATCTCCCTCCCAGACTGGCGAAAGCTCATGGACCTGGCCCGGTGCCACGGATGGAAGCTGCCGGATGCAAGGCTGTGGGATCATTTCTTTGCGCCAATCCGTGAGCCGGAACCGATCCCACCCGAGCTCGCAAGGCGGATGGCGGATGCGCTCGAGGGGGCCTTGGTGCCCCAGTGTAGTCACAATCAGTTTACTCGAGACCCGCACACACCGGCCGCGCTGCTCGCTTGGGCCACGACCCCAGAGGGGAGACGCATCGTCAAGGCTGCCATCGCCTTCCTACGCCAGGGAGGCTTCGCCATTGCGTATGAAGCCTTCTAGGGATGGCCGAGACACCACCTGAAATGGTCGGGGATCCCGTCTCCCTCTTTGGGAGTTCTAAGGCTGTAAAACGGTCCCGTCAAAGCTGATGACGGCATACTCATGTCGGAGTTCACCTGCCCGGTAATATCTCCCTATCCCTGAACGCCGAAGAACCTACCCGTACCTCCAGTGACCAAGAACCCCCGTTGACCATCGTCACCGTGAGTGGTGAGCATGGGCCGGAGTTTAGGTTCCTGGGCCCAAGCACTGCACTGCAGAAACCGCCAGCCCCCGGGCAGCCCTTACCCAAGCATACCGCAACCTTCTGGGTTTACTCCTTGTGTAATCTGATGAGTCGCTTCCCTGGAATGCCCGGTGGAGCCTCTCCCTTCCGGCAAATTAGGAATCGGGTATTGACAGGCCTTTCCCGCTCCGGTGGTTCGCCGCCGCGCCAGGATCTGGTGGGCCCGGCTGAAATCGCCTGCGCAAAGTGCCCCCGCGATCGACAACTCGCCCGCCAGACAAAGGCCCGCACAGACCTCAGCCAAAGCTTGGGCTTTGCCGGGACCAGCCAGCCCCAGAATGTCGAGGCAGGCTTGCTGGCTGGGCAGCCCAGTGCCACCTCCGACGGTGCCGACCATCAGGTTGGGCAAGGTCACGGCCGCATACAGCTCGCCCCGGTCCGTTACCTCAAACCGGGTCACTCCGACGGCAGACTCGGACACGCATGCCGCGTCCTGCCCGCAGGCGATATACAGGGCCGCCAGGCCGTTGGCGAAGTGCCCCTGCACCCCCATCGTGCCGCTCAGCACCCCGCCCAGAGCGGCCATGCGCCACTGCTCGTCCATCCGCCCAGGTGTCGTGTGCAGGCGCCGGCAGACGAGGTCGGCCGGCAGGAGAATCTCAGCGGTTACCTTCTTGCCGCGCACCAAGAGGAAAGACTGGGCGGACGCCTTCTTGTCGCCGGACAGGTTGGCTTCCAGGAACCAGTGGTGGGGGCGGATAGGGCTGTGCTCCTGGATGTAAGCGCAGATGGCCTCGGTGGCGATGGCGACCATGTTCTGCCCGGAGGCATCACCGGTGGTGAACTCGAAGTTCAAATAGACGTGGTTGCCCTCCACGGCGACGCGCACGTCGTCGAGCGCCCCGTGCCTCGTGGTGACTTCCGCCCGCCGACGGAACTCTCCCACCTGCGAGACGGCCCAGGCGACGAACTGCCCGCACTCCGCCAGGTCCGCAAAGGCGAACGCCGGGGCGCGGCTAACCCCCTCATTAAGAAGCATGGCCGTGCAGCCACCGGCCTCAGAGATCAGTTGCGCGCCCCGGCTATAGGAGGCGACCAGCGCCGCCTCGGTCGTCGCCAGGGGGACATAGTAGTCCCCCTGGGCAAACAGCCCGTTAACCCGCAGCGGCCCGGCGAGTCCGACGGGCACCTTGACCGTACCGATGAAGTTCTCGATGTTGGCCTGGTAGCGATCAAGTTGAGAGAGTGCCTGGGAGTCGGCCACCGCCGCTCGACCCTCGGGCCCGACGTTCACGAGCCCCCAACAGCTATCCACGGTCTCCCGCGAGAAGCGGAAGCTCCGGGGGACGTTCGGCGCCGGTCGGTCGCGCTTAGGCGCCAACCGCCGACGCAGGTCCTCGTTGCCGCGGCCGGCCCGCAGGCGTTCGATCTGGCGCTCGAGGTGATAGAACTCCGTGGTCATGGCAAGCCTCCGTCCTCGCTTACCGATGGGGATCCGGAGTGGAACGAGCGACACGAGGGCAACCGTTGGGTCACCCACTTGTCTCCACCCCACCAGGTGTTGTCTGCACAGTAGAGAAAGAGCCACCCGGCCGCCACTGGCGCCAGCCATGGTCGAATGGCCACTGCGCCAGTCCATAGGGCCGCCGGCCGCATGCGATTGTGGCGAGCGAACATAAGATACCTCTCTCGGAGAAGGTGAACTAAGACTGCCTTTCTGCGGCGCTAGCGGGTCATTGCAGACGCCGAGTGCTTTCCGGCCGAGTCTGTAGCAGTGGCTGCATATCTTGTACGCCAGCCGTTCCTCGAATCCGATCGCCTGCCACAGCTTCTCCTTTATTGTCCCTTGAGCCCAGACTCCTTAGCCAGCCTGGTAGTGGCCGACGCCGGCACTTGGACCGCAAACTCCGGCCCCAAAAGCGCACTGTCGGGGATGGTCCCCTCCAAAGGGGGGAGCCCCACGTGGCGACGGGCTTCGATGCACATGTGCTGGAGCTTGGTCCGTGTGACACGGTGATCGATTAAGGAAGAGCCACTCAAGACCTGGGGTTCATTCACGGCAATGTCGATGCGCCGCCACCAGTCGAGTGGCTTGTGGACGCCGGGGGGACCGCCCCAGTACGAGAAAAAACTGCCCCAGCCGCCTTCGATCCAGCACGCCACCACCGGCGTGTTCGGACGCTGCCGCAACACGTGCCACAGCCCCTGTCCGAAGCGGCGGAGCGCCTGCTCGCTCGTGCGCCGCATCCGACCTTCCGGGAAGACGAGCACGCACTCGCCTTGGTCCAAGCGGGCCACCACTTCCTGAAGTTCCGGGACTTCCCGCCGGAAGGTTGAAACCTGCATCCGAATCGTGTGTGCGACGTGAGCCATCAACCAATGTAACACCGGCAGGTCGTAAAAATCACTGGTCATCACCGGAGTGAGCCGCCGCGGCAATACCTTGCCCAACCAGAGCGCGTCAAGATAAGTACTATGGTTGGCAATCACCAGCAGAGGCCCGCACTGAGGAATGCGTGCGAACCCAGGTCCGTGGGAGTAAACTCGGTAGAACGGCCAAAGCAGGATTTCCAGAAACAGCTCCAGGCTCTCGCGTAAGTGTGCCCACCAGCTGAGTAGAGCGCCCGCGGTAGCGCACCCGGCCAACAGGTACATCAGCCCAGCCGGCGTCAGGAGTCGGAAGTGCGCCATTTGGAGTAGCACCACCACGGCGGCTAGCAAGAAGCACTGGACCGTGCTTGCCAAGACCATGGCGTTCCCACGTGTGTCCGAGGGAACGGTGGCTTGGTAACCGGCACGCAAGGGCACCAGCCCCAGCCCGCCCGCGACTCCCAAGGTCAAGCAGGGCCAACGCACGTCCGAGCTCGTCACCGAACACACCAAGGCGACGGGTAGCACCGTCGCCGCGAGGGGAACCAGACCGAGGGACCGACACGGATGTCCCTGCACGCTGGCGACCAGCGCTCCTACCACCAGGCCCCCGCCCACCCACGAGAGCAGCTGCGAGAGTATTCCGCCCTCCAGGGAAGCCTTCAAGTTCCCTTGGTAAGCGAGCACGAGGCCCGCTCCACTGACGATCTCCACCCAGAAGCCTGTCAGCCCAACCAGATAGGCCCGAGTCTTCCTCTCTTTCAAGACATGCTGGCTATCCTTAAAAAAACCGATGAGCGACCGTGCAAGTGGCTCTGGCCGATCAGTGTCACGAGAGAAGCGCACCGCCAGGGCCGTCAGCATCGCGAGTAGATACAAGCCCATCACTGCCGTCCGCTGCACCGAGAAGCCCTGCTGTTGCAGCTGCTCCGCGGGAGGACTGGGAATGCCTGCTCCTTCAAAGACTGCTCCCATCCCTGGTTGGGAAAGTTGGTCTGCTTGCGCCCCCAGAATCAGTCCGATCACCAGGCCGGCCACGCATCCCATTTCGATCCAGCCGTTCACCCGGGGTAGCTGTAAACGGCTGCCCTCAGCAAGGACCGGCAACAGCGCGTCTCGTGCCGCGTAGTAGACAGCGGCGTTCGCCGCAACAACCCCCACTGCCAAGGACCACAGCCACGGACCGCCCGTCCATCCCGCCAAGGGACCGAAGAGAGCAGCCGCGCACAGGGAAAAGGCGGTCGAGCCGGCAAGGATCCAACGTTTGGGCAGGCTGTTGTTGATTGCTCCACTGAGAGGAGCCAAGAGGATACAAGCCAAGGTCATTAGGAGCACGATTGGCTGCCAGGCATGGCCGAACTCCTTCCCCCCGGCCCGAGCTAGATGCAGGACGATGAGGATACAGAAGCAGCTGTCCGCAAGGCTACGAGCGGTTTGTGACACCCAAAGGAGAATCAGCTGAGTACGGGCTTTCAACACAGCGTTCTCTCCAATAGGGGCCACGTGTCCAGACTTTCACGGTGTACGTCGTCGCTTGTTGCTCGCCTGCGGACTCTGGTTCGGGCATGCGGTTTGAGGGTAATCACCCTGACCGCGCCGGCGTCCTGAAGTCAACTGTCTGCTGGTGCCCGGCTTGGACCGAGATGCGGCGCGTCTGCTCGACCGGTCGGCCGTCCTCCGTCCACCGGGCCCGAACGGTGTAGGTGAAGGTGCCGCCGGGGGCGAGCGACGGCGACAAGAACGAGCGTAACGTTCCTGTCTGCGTGGTCTTCACGCCGTCAAACCAGACTTCGGCCTCCGCGCTGGGGACGTGTACCTCGATGAGGACGGGGCTGGCAGTCTGCACGGATTCGGCGGAGCCGGGGTACGGAGGATAGAAGGACTGGTAAACGCTGGGTGCTGGGGCGTAGGCAGAGTAATCCGGGACGTACACGTTGGGCCCGGAGTAGAGGTAGTAGCTGGGATAGACGTACACCCCGTAGGGATAATACCCCGGATAGTAGTACCCCAGGTAGCGGGAGTACCTGGGGGAGCTACCGTAATAGGGGTAATAGGAGCGGTAGTAGGCAGGGTAAGAACCGCGATAGGCCGGGGCGGGGCCATAAGTCCAGGGATAGGCTCTCCCTCCTCCGCCGGGCCATCTCTGGGCCGTGGCGGTCTCCGGTGTGAACAGCAGGACCAACGCCCCGAGGACCAGTACAGCAGCAGCGGGGAAGGTTCGCAGAAACATGATCGCACCTCTCCAATCCGAGTCAGGATCGTTGGCCACCTTGAGGCCAACCTCCGGTCGCTCGCCATGAACGCGGGCCGTAGCTGTGCAAAAGAGATGCCGAGGAGACCGACCCAGCGTAGCAGGCCGGTCGGTGTCGTTCCTTGGGGTCATCCAGCTGGCTCTTGCCTCTGCCTGTTCACAAGGCATCAGGCAGGCCAGGGGGGCCGTCGCGCTGGATTGGGGCCCGAATTACAAGGCGGAGACGTCCCGCGCACTCAATCCAGGATACCCTGGAAGGACGGCTGATGAGCCTGATCGTTTGCCGAGCGTGCACGTCGATGCAAACGGATCCGGCCTCCTGGATCAAAGGGGAACGCCAGATGTGCGGGAAGGCCCAGGCGGGAGGGCGGAATCGCACACCTGGGTCTCGCACCGGCCAGCCCAAGTCCCGCATATCGGGATGGCGAATTCTCCCCCGTAAGTCGGGTCCACGTCACGGTTGTTACAATAGCACCGTGACTTCCCGAGACGGAGCCGCTCTTCAGGAGACGCGCATAGGCCGCAGGAACAAGGCGGCGACTAGCTTTGCTGCCCTAGCCAGCCGCTTGGCTGCTCAGGCGCTGGCCCTCGAGGTGGTACTTGGCGATCAGGCGGTAGAGGGCACGCCGGCTAATCCCGAGGACCTGTGCGGCATGAACCTTGTTCCACTTCTCCTGCTGCAGCACCTTGCGGATGTGACACCGTTCCACCTCCCGCAGAGGGCGGGGTCCGACCGACTTGCAGGTAGCGGTCGACAGCGCTTCGACCACACTTTCCGGGAGGTCCTCGAGGGTGATGAGGCGGTCCTCGGCCAAGATTTGCGCCCGTTCGAGTACGTTGGCGAGCTCACGTACGTTGCCGGGCCAATCGTAACGGATCAGTGCTTGGAGGGCATCGACGTGAATCTGGTAGCGGAGCGATCTGATCGGCCGGGTCGTCAGGAAGTGCTCAACCAGTTCGGGAATATCCTGGCGCCGCTCCCGCAGCGGCGGCAGCTCGATCGTGACCACATTCAATCGGTAAAAGAGGTCCTCCCGGAACCGACCGGCCTGGATTTCCTCCATAAGCCCCTTATTGGTGGCGGCTACGACCCGTATGTCAGCGTGGCTCTCCCGCGTGCTGCCCACCCGGCGGAAGTGGCCATCTTCCAGCAAGCGCAGCAGCTTGGTCTGTAGGCCGGGAGTCATTTCGGCGATCTCGTCGATGAACAGGGTGCCGCCCTCGGCCGCTTCGACCAGCCCGGACTTGGCCTGCTGTGCCTCTGTGAACGCCCCTTTCTCGTGGCCGAATAGCTCGCTCTCCAGCAAGTTCTTCGGCAAGGCGGCGCAGTTGATGGTGGCCAAGGGCCGGTCGCAGCGTAGGCTGTTGTAGTACACGGCGCGCGCCACCAACGCCTTGCCCGTGCCGCTGGCGCCTCGGATCAGAATAGTGGCATCCGTGGCAGCGACCTTCTGGATGAGCTGGACGATGCGCTGCATCGTCGGGCTGGAGCCAGCCAGGCGGTAGCGGGACGCTTCGTAGCGGATCTGATCGACCCACTGGCGGTGACGGCGCGTGAGCTGAACCTTTTCGTAAGCCTTCTGGATGTGGGCATCCAGTTCGGGGAGGTGACACGGTTTGGTCAGGTAGTCGTAGGCGCCGCGCTTCATGGCCTGGATGGCCGTCTCGATGCTGCCGTGGGCCGTTAGCATGAGGGCCTCTACCGCGGGCTGGCACTCCTTGAGCTTCTCGAGCAGCTCGATGCCGCTCATGTCCGGCAAGTGCAGGTCGAGCAGGGCAACGTCGCAGGGATGCTGGGCCGTCTGGGCCTGGGCATCTTCACCGTTGGCCGCCGTGATGACGGTCATACCCTGACCCTGGAAACGGCGCACCAAGGTCTGGCATAGCGGACCGTCATCGTCCACCACCAATAACCGGATGAGAGGAGGAGAAGAAGAAGTCGCCATGGGATCAACTCCGCGAATCGCCGTTCTTCTGCTGGAGGAACCCGCTGTTCTCCGAAGAGGCACCCGCGGGACCTTTCACGGAGGGCCCGTGCACTAGACAGGGCGTCTCCTTCAGCGCAGCGGGTGCGCGACGGACACGATCGGGTCCGCTGCCTGGAACAAGCAAAGAGCGCGCCAAACTTTTTCTGAGATTCCTCAGGCTGGAACTGGGCCAAGTCCTCGCTCTAGGTTGGCCTGGGAGCCGCGGACCACGTCCGGCTCAGGATACTGCTGGGGAAGGGCTATCTGTGGATGAATCGCCTACGCGAAAGCCGTTTGCTGCTCGGTCGCCGAGGGGCTCTTTTCCTGGGCCGTCTGTTGGAGGAGATTCTTCAGCTCGTCGGGTGGCAACGGCTTGCGGAGTTGGGCCCGTACACTCCGATCCCAGCAGGGCGGGCCGATGCGGTACAGCAGGGCGGTTTTCCGGTGCACCTGGCGCAGGTCCGGCAGGAGCATCTTGGCCACCTGGCGCTCGGCGCGGGCGCCGATGCGGTGGACATCGTTCTCCGTCACAGCGACTTTAGGGGCGAAGGAGTGGCTTCGTCGCTCGTTACCAACCGCACGCGGGTCCTGTGCCCGAGAAATCATCATGGTGTCACTCTTCGGCACACCAGGGCTCACTCCTTGCAACGGAAACATTTGCACGTTAAGGGCGGATGTG
>JBGQLF010000259.1:0-9544 GCA_041499985.1 Gemmataceae bacterium | reverse complement strand
CGCTGTCTTGGCGGCGGTCGCCGTAAAGCGCGCCGATGACTTCACCCGTCTGGTTCAGGATGGGAGCGGCTACCACGGCCGTAACCCCCGTCAGGCTGGCGCCGTCCTGGTCCCCCGGGCTCGGCACTTGCCAGAAGGTCCGCTTCTCCTGCTGAACCTTGTTAAGGATCTGCCGGCTCGGCTGCCACTCGGAGTTCTGCACCACACGGGAGGCCGTGTGCAAAACCTCCACGCGCCATTCGCCCTGGTCGTAGCGTAAGACCCGGCCAGCGTCGAGGCCCACCAAGTTCACCACAGCCTCCGCGGCCTTGGCAAAGAAATCCGACGAGCTGGCAGCGCTTTGCAACACGTGGAGCATGGTCTGGAGCCAGTGCACCACCGCCTCCGGTTCGATGGCCCCACCGATCGGCAAGGGCAGTGCTCGTAGCTGGCACGAGGCCAGCGACAGCTGTCCGGGTGCCAGGGTCATTTCGGCGAGCCCTTGCAGAGGTTCTTTCTCCGCTTCCGGCCCTTGCAGGCGCACTTTCTTCTTGCCCAGGCCTACGACTGCCGGCAGCGACAGCTCCGAGGATTCGTCCGGCTTTAGTTCGCGGTTGTCGGGCAACCGGACGGGCAGCCGGGTGCTCACGTTCGTCAGGCGTACCCGACCGGACACCAGCGGTTCCACGAGGACGTGCTTGCGGGAAACGGAGATCTCTTCCAGCTTGGCGATCACGGCTCGCCAGCGGTCGGCCTGGCGCGTCCGCGTATAGACCTCGGATTCGTCCTCGCTCTGCCGACCCAGCTCCACCGGTTCGGTGAATTCGGCGGCGTAGACGACCTGCTGCTTGTCGTACACTTGGATGTGGAGCGGCGCCGTCATGAGAGTTCCTCTGTCGATGGTGGTCTTCGCCGAGTGAACGGCGCTGGATGATTGCGGAGCCTGTGTATGATTCCGAGGAAGGCTCCTTAGCGACCCGCCTGCGCGCTGCCCATCCCCCTTCCATTCATGGGTATCAGAGCCAGGTGGTTTTCCCGATCTCTGCGCGCTGCTGCATAGCCATTCGGCCAGTAGGTAAGCTGACCGAGGGCCGATACGAATAGAGGAAGGGTCAGGAAATTGGCTTCCGCCTCTCCTCCTTCTTCGCTCTTCGGCATGGGGGTGGGCACGGGAACCAGGTCGGGTCTTGGCTGGGTGTCGCCTTTTCCCGGCGGCAAGTCTTCTGTGGTCTTGATCGGTTCGTCAATCACGATTTCGGAGCGCACCGGAACCAATGCGGGATCCTCCTGCAAGGTGCCATCTCCAAAGACCACCGCAGCTGGCGCGGAGGCAGCGCTGGCCGGCACTGTAGCAGTCTCCGGCGTCACACCAATCGGTCCGCCCGGCAATTCCCCTCCATCCTCATGAGCGAGACCGTCGAGCCGCTCCGCCGTCGGCGTGTTGGCGGATGCTACCCCCGAGACCGCCAACACCCGGACGAGGAGATCCACCTCCGGTTCGGCCCATCGAGCCAGTGGCAGCCCGGTCCTTGCAGACTCCCAGACGGCAGCGAGGGCGACATCCCAGGGATGGAGTTCGACCGGCGTTGTCCAGCGCGACATCGGGCTGTTGGCGTCCGAGTTGTCGGTGCGGCGGTAGAGGTCTAGCTGCTGCACAGCCTCGTCGAGGCCTGGGGTTGAGTCGCTCCCGTTCGGGGTCCACGCGCTGGGTTGCGAATTCTCTTCTTGGTTCGCTTCGTCGTCACCTCCAGACTGAACCGCTGCTGCCGTCACGGTGCGGCCGGAGCCCGATGGTTCGCCCACCGGTAGGTTGCCCGCCACCAGCGTCAGCACCAGCGCCAGGGGTGCTCCGATCGGGACCGAAGGTTCGGGCTCGAGGCCTAGCCCCGGACTCGGCGGGCCAAAGACAAAGACGAACACACGGTCCTCGCCCTGATTGGTCACTAGCACCTGGAGCCCCGACGCCGTTTCTAGCACAGTCAGGTCGCTGGGGTCCAACGGGATGCCGGTCAGCCCCGTCAGCGTTTGGGTCGGCGTGAGCAGAATGGAGTCGGCGGTTGGCTCCAGCAGTAAGACGGTACCGCCCCGCTCTGCCGCCAGTACACTGCCGTCGGCCTGCGCCTCCGCCGCCGTCACGTCCTGCCCGGCTGGCGGCGTGAAGCGCGTGCTGGTGCTAGCGTTGGGTAAGTCGATGCCGATCAGTCGGCCGTCCGCCACCGGCACCACCCCCACCCCCGACGTGTCGGGGAACGAGGGTGCCTGGATCGGGTTGCCCGGCAGCGGAAGGATCTGCGGAGTGCGGTCATCGAAGAAACCTTGGCCCCGGCCGGGCAACACGGCGAGGTTGCCGCTTTGGCTATCGGTGCTGCTCTGGCTGTTGGTCACGACGAGGTCGAGGATGCCGTCACCGTTCATGTCGCGCAGTGTGGTGCCGATGGGACCGATGCCGCCCGAGGCGAGCCGCGGACCCGTGTTGCCGACCCAGTGGCCGCTCGCATCGAGGGAGCCGAACAAGGTGGCGATGTCGTTGGAGCCTTGATCGGCAATCAGCATGTCCTGCACACCGTCGCCTTTGGTCTCCTTGATGTCCTGGATGGTGACGCTCACAGGATCGGTGCCGACAAAGTAGGTCTGCGGCGGAGCAAAAGTAGGCCGGCCGGCGGCGTCGAAGCCGGTGAGGCGGTAGACGAGCACATCGTTGCTGCCGCTCTCGACAACGATGGCGTAGAACGGGCCACGGGAGCCTTCCAGCTGGGCCCATTTGACGGCTCCCGGGGCGAGCTGAGTTGCCGGGTTGTTGGCGTCGAGTGGTTCCACTTGAACGAACTGCGGGCTACCTGCCTTGGGAACCTGGATGGTGACGTGGTCGGTCTGCTGGTTGGCGACGAGGGCGCTGGGTTGGCCGTTGCCGAGGTCCTGGACGTCGAGGGAGGTGCGGCTGCCGGCGAGCTGGAACGTGCCGTCGCCCTTGCCTTGGAGGTGCAGGACGTCGCCGAAGGCGTTACCCACCAGGAGATCCAGGAAGCCGGTCCGTGTGTTGCGGACGACGGACAGCCCGGTGAGCGAAGTGCCAGCAGCGATGGTGAAGGTATGGCTGAAGGTGCCGTCGCCGTGGCCGATGTAGATCCAGACCTCGCCGCGGTCCTCCATGAGAATGGCCAGATCAGGCTTGCCGTCGCCGTTGAAGTCGCCGGCCACGACGGGGCCGGGCTGATTGTTGACGGTGGAGCCGTCGCTAGTGGAGGTGGTCAGGGCCGTCTGCGGGTTGGCGAAGCCGCCGCTGCCGTCATTCGGCAGCACGGAGAAGGAGTGGGCGCCGCGGTTGACCACGACCAGGTCGTTGCGGCCGTTGCCGGTGAAATCGCCGGTGGCCAGGCTGACCGATTGCTCCAGGGTACTGACAGTCGGACTTGCGGAGGTTGTGTCCAGTCCGTAGAGACCCGTACCCGTGCGGAAGCGAAAGCTGGTGGCGAATGCGTGGCTGGTGTCGTTGAGGAACACGCTCACGTCGCCGCTGGCTTGATTGGTGACCACGATGTCGAGCAGTCCGTCACCGTTGACATCTACCAGGGAGATGTCCGAGGGAGCCTCTCCTGTGGGTAGGGTGATGGGTGGGCTGAACTTGCCGTCCGCCTGCTGGAAAGCGACCCGGATGCTATTGTCGAGGGAGTTGGCCACAACCAGATCGTCGAGACCGTCGCCGGTGAGGTCAGCGGCGGCGATGCGTGTCGGCAATAGGGTGGTGGCGAAGGCGGTAGTGCGGGGGACGAAGGCAGTGGTGCCACTGACTTGGATATCGACAGGTATGGTGTACAGCGAGACAGTGTACAGGAACGGGTGTTCGGGAGTTGCCAGCGTGGGGTCGGGGAGTGAGTCGGCCGTCGCGATGACCCAGCCGGCCCCAGTGTGCAACACCGTCAGGTCCCGTGCCGGACGATCTTCCCCGGGGGCAGCTTTGTCTTTAAGGATCACGCGTGGAGCGAACGTGTTGTTGGTGCCAGATAGCCCTTTGTAGAAAAGGATGTTGCCGGAACTGTGGAGGACAACGTTGTCGGAGAAGCCGTCGCCGTTGAGGTCGGCCAGGAGGGGCGTGTTGCGCAAGCCAACCCCGCTCGTCGGCGTGCTAGGCGAGAACGTGCCGTCGCCGTGGCCCAGCAGCACGCTCACGTCGTTGCTGGCGTAGTTCGCCACGACGAGGTCTTTGCGGCCGTCGCCGTTGACGTCCGCCACCGCCACCGCTTCGGGGCCGGAGCCGACGGCGAAGGATTGCTGCTTCTGGAAGGTGCCGTCACCGTTGCCCAGCAGTACGCCCACGGTGTTGTCCGTCCGATTAGCGACGACGAGGTCTTTGCGGCCGTCGCCGTTGACGTCCGCTGCCGCCACGGAGTGCGGGCCCGGCCGGGCCGCGAAGTTCTGCCGGATCTGAAAGGTGCCGTCGCCGTTGCCCAGCAACACGCTCACCGTGCCGGGACTGACGAAACATTGTCACGATTGGCCACGATGAGGTCGGGGCGGCCATCGCCGTTGACGTCCGTCACTGCCGCAGAAGAATCCGGCAGCTGGCCCACGAGTAAGGTCTGCCGGGCCTGAAAAGTGCCGTCGCCATTGCCCAGCAGCACGCCCACCGCACCGTCATAGGCGTTGGCCACGATCAAGTCAGGTCGGCCGTCACCGTTCACATCCGCTACCGCCACCGAGTGCGGGGAGTTACCGGCGGCAAACGTCCGCTGGGACTGGAAGGTGCCTTCACCGTTGCCCAGCAGCACACTCACCGTGCCAGGAGCGCTGAAGTAGCCCCCTCGGTTGGCCACAATGAGGTCGGGGCGGCCGTCGCCGTTGATGTCCGCCACTGCCACCGAATAGGGGTCCGCGCCGACAGCCCAGGTCCGCTCCGGCTGGAAGGTGCCGTCGCCGTGGCCCAGCAGCACGCCCACCGTGTTGTCATTTGAGTTGGCCACGACGAGGTCGGGGCGGCCGTCCCCATTCACGTCCGCCACCGCCACGGAACGCGGCCCATTGCCGCTGGCGTAGGTAGTCTGGCTCTGGAAAGTGCCATCGCCATTACCCAGCAGCATGCTCACGGTGTTGTCGCCGTAATTGGCAGTGACCAGGTCGGGCTTGCCGTCGCCGTTGACATCCGCCACGACTACCGATCGGGGCGAGTTGCCGACGGCGAAGGTTTGCGGTTTTTGGAAGGTGCCGTCGCCGTTGCCCAGGAGCACACTGACGGTGTTGTCGTCGCGGTTGGCGATGACCAGGTCGGGCTTGCCATCGCCGTTGACGTCCGCCACCGCCACCGAGCTGGGCGAGGAGCCGGGGGCGAAGGTTTGCGGGGCCCCGAAGGTGCCGTCGCCGTTACCCAGCAGCACGCTCACTGCATCGTCGTCTGCGACAACAAGATCGGGGATGCCATCGCCGTTAAGGTCTGCCACAGCCACCGATCTGGGGTTCGTGCCAACGGTGAGTGAATCCAAGGGGCCGCTTGCCTGGATAAACTCCGAAACCAGTTGGTAACCGCCTATACCGGACCGTGAGGTGACGGCCAGGTAGTAGGTCCCCGGCTGGAGGTGCTGGACGATCGATCCGTCGTCCGACTGGATTAGCACCTGTCCGTTCAGCCCAGCCAGCGTCAGCCGAGGGAGGAGCGTACTGCTGCCAGCTGCCGTGACGCGCGCCGTCAACCGCCTGGTCTCCGGCACTGTGAGCTGATACCAGTCCACCTGGGATGCCATCAACACCCCGCTCACCCGGCTATTGAGGTCCAGGAGCGGGTCGGCGCTGGCCTGGCTGTGGTTGCTGCCGCTCGCGGTGACGGGCGTGACGATCGTCAGCGCCTCCCAGTCCGAGCCGCGGTGGACGCCGCTCTGGTCGAATGAGTTGAGTTCCGGCACCGCGTGCGTCGGGTCGATGCGCAGCCCCAGGTAGACCGGACGCGGCGCCGACAAGCCCGCCACCTGGGCGCTGGCCAGGTCCGGCAAGATTACCGGGACCGTGCCGGACGAGAACGCCTGATCCGACGCCAAACCCGCCAGGGAGATGGTCTTCAACACCAGGGATGAAGGGCCGAAGAGTTGGTCACTGGAGAGCAAGACCTGGATGTCGAAGCCCCCGGCATCGGCGGCGCCGCGATTCTCCACGGTGAAGCGGACCGGCACCGGCTCGCCCCAGGCCGCCGTGTCCGCCCCCAGCCGGAAGGAGCTGCCCGCCAGGTCCGCCCGCAGCGGCGCCCCTGCTATCTGCCGCAGGTTCAGCGTGTAGATCCCGACGCTCGTGCCCGCATGGCCACTGCTCACTACCGTGGGGTCGTAGGCATCGTTGCCGGCGCTGGAGACCCCGACGTAGTACGCGCCCGCGGCCGCTGCCTGGAACGTGAGCTGCGGGTCGCCCCCTTCCTGGTCATCGAGCGCCACCGGCCGGCCGGTCGCATCGAAGACGCGCAGGATGCTCTGTAAGCCGCTGCCCGTTCCCTGGGCGCTGACCCGGACCGTAAGCTGATCGCGCGCGTCCAGGTGCACGCCATAGAGATCGACTGCCTGCGAATCCGCCAGGCGACCAGCCGCCTCAGCGGTGTGGAAGGGGGTGAAGGTCAACAGGCTGGCCGTCACCAGGGTGGAGCCGCTGGGGAGCGTGCGGTCTTCCAGCCACTCTACCCACAATCGGCGGCGCAGGAAGGAGCGCTGTGGATGCCGGCGTGAACGCCGCCGCGACCTTTGTTGCCACCAGGACCACGAGCTAGCGGACATGGAAAGACTCCGTGCAAGGCGCAGGCTCAAAGGACCTGTTGTGCAAGTGCGGGCTACCTTCTTTACCGCGAAGCGGTTAGACAACACAGCCCAGGGTCGCGCCGCGCACCCTGGGGGGACGATCCCCACAGCCCGATTCCACCCTGAAGGGGTGGGACAACCCGCGTCACCGCGGCCCCACTTGTGCCACCCTTACAGGGTGGCCCGCGGAGGGGGTGGCGTCTCCCTCCAGGGTGCGCTGCTGTGCGCGACCCTGGGCTATACTGTGCAATCGCTTCGCGGTAAAGAAGGACGGCCCTTCCCTCAGGGTGCGCTGCGCAACCTTGGCCCGTGCTGCTATGGCGCATAGCGGCGGGCCAGCTCGAACATCCTCGGGCTACGACGCAGCGGCACCAGGTCCGGGTCCATGCGGATGTCGCGCCAAAACGCCGGCTGCTCCTCTGCGGACACCTGCTTCAAGGCGAGCCACAGCAGCTCGACACCAAGTTCCCGATAGCGGGAGACTTCGCGCGAGGGACGTGAGGACGTGGACGGCGCGGCCTCCAGCCATCCCGTGACCCGGCCATAGATGCGGGCGACGTTCAACAGCAGTTCCTTTGTTGGCGCGCTCTGGCGCACCGCCGTGGCATCGGCAATCGCCCCTGATAGCTCTCGTCCCAGCCGGGCCCGGGCCAGCCCACGGCCGCACAGGGCCTCGGTGTGCATCCCCTCCAGCCGCAAGGCCGCCTCGAAGTCCGCCAAGGCCGGCCGAGCCGCGTCGAGCTGGAGGTAGGCCCAGCCTCGGCGACTGAGCGTATTGACATCCTTCTGGAGCGCCAGGGCCCGACCGTAAGCCTCGATCGCCTCCGAGTACCGCCCCAGCTTGTGGTGGATGATGCCCCGGGCCTGGTAAACTTCCGGCGTCGGCTGGGCCTTACGCAGGTAGAGGTCCAATGCCTCTCCCGCATCGGCATATTGGCTCCGGGCCATCAGCGATTGCGCCCGCTGCCGAAGTGCCCGCGGGAAATTGGGCTGTAGCTCCAACGCGGTGTCGAACGACGCCAGGGCAGCTTCGTAATCGCCAGCCCGGTGTTGCAGGTACCCCAGCTCGACATGGTCGCTCGCCAGAGGTGCGGAGCCGCCCTCCGCAGGCGCCCGGGCGATGGCCTGCTCGAAGTCTTGGCGGGCGTCCTGCTGTTCTCCGCGCAGCAGATGCAGCCGAGCTCGCGTGCGGTAGAGCTTGGGATCATCGGGCCGGCGGGCCAGCGCCTGGTCCAGCGCCGGCACGGTCGCCTCCCAGTCACGGTGGCCCTGGTACAGCAGCGCCGCGCCAGCATAGCTGCCCGCCCCGAACGCCAACCAGCAGCAACTCGTCGCCCGGCCCTCATAGGCCTGGGCCAGGGTGACATACGCCTCATACTCCTCCGGCCGCAGTTCGATCGCCCGCTGGAGGTCGCTCACTGCTAGGTCCCAGGACTGGCTACGCACACGCACCATCCCGCGGTTGGCCACGATGACCCCACGGGCGATCGGGTCGCCGGTTTCCGGATCGCTGGCCTGCTGCCAGGCGCGGTCGAAGTCAGTTTCGGCGGCGGGGAACTGGTGCAGCTGCCCCTGGGCCGTGGCCCGCAGCAGGCGAGCCCAGTAGAACCCGGGTCGGCGGCTGAGGCACGCGGTGAATCCCGTCCGGGCTTCGGCCCAGTGTCGGCTGCGGAAATGGCAAAGCGCCTGGAGGTATTGGGCCCAGAAGTGGTCCGGCTCCTGCTGCAACACTTCCTCGCAGGCGGCCGTGGCTGCCTCGAGCCGGCCTTGTTTGTAGCTGTCCTGGGCGGTCAAGAAGCTATCCAGGGCTGTACCTACCTGGGCGTGGACGGCTGCCGCCCCGCCGGCGCCGGCCTCCTCGCCCAGCAGGGCCAGGTAGCGCGCCTGCCGAAGGTGGAACGCTCGAGGCAGCCCGAGCTGCTGTGCCCATGCCAGGCCGGCAGCCAGCTTCAGCAGCCGCAGTGCCTGCCGGACACGAGCCGTACGCTCGTCGGCAACTTCTCCCTGCCGCGTGGCCGTCTCTGCCTCCGCCCAGGCAAGTAACACCTGAAAGCACCCGGTCGCGAGTCGGTCGAAGTCCTCCCGCGAGGGGGAGTGCTGCCGGACGGGATCCAGCACGGTCCCAACCGCAACTTTCTCGGGAGTGACGTCGTGGGCCCAGCGCGTGTGCTGCCGGACGGGATCCAGCACGGTCCCAACCGCTGCTGGCAGTGTGTCGGCCTTCAGGCCTAACAGCGCCAGCGCCGCTGGCGCCTCGCGACAAATCGCGGCAGAGTGAGCCCCTTGGTCCGAGTCCGTGACACTAATCGCGTGGAAGAGCACGTCGTCCCGGCGTGCCAGGAACTTCTGGGCACTATCCCGCCGCTGCTGGCGGTTGATTTCGTCGTTCAAGAGCCGGAGCACCCGGTCGCGGCGCTCCTCGATCTGACGGCGCCGGTCGTCGGACGCGCCCCCCGGCTCCGCATCGAGGATAGCCAGTGCCCGGTCCCACTGTTCCTTGGCGGCGGCCAGCTGCCCGGCATCCTCGGCCTCTTGGCCGAGTTGCATGAGTTGATCAATCCGCTCGTGCCGTTCCAGCCGCTGCTGCAAGGCTGTCGCCTTCTGGTCCTGGTACAGCCCGTAAAACAGGGATCCAGCCAAGCTGCCCAGCGCCGCCAGGGCGAGCGCGGCGACCAGAGCCGCCTTTGCAGGCTGGCGCCGCGCCCACTTGAACCCTCGCTCCCAGAGGCTAATGGGGCGGGCCAGGATCGCTTCGCCCGCCTGGAAGCGGCGCAGATCCTCTGCCAAAGCCGCTGCGCTGG
>JBGQLF010000258.1:0-9545 GCA_041499985.1 Gemmataceae bacterium | reverse complement strand
TCGTAACACGCCAGGGAATCGTCCATGACACGACCCTCAAAAGGTGACTGATCAGTTCGACGCAGCCCCCATCGTCCCATCTCGCGGCCTCCGTGGAAAGATCAATCCACGGGTAAATCATCTCCTGCCGTTCGCCCAAGGCCGCGCGGCTGGCTTTTCAAGGACCAACGAGGTAGCGGATGTTCTGCCAGGGTCACGAACCGTCCTGCAACACGGGCTTGTGCTTCTGCAAGCCGGCGAGCAGGGCCTCGAAGAGTTCCTGCATCGACGCGAAGGCAAACGCATGGAACAGGCAGCGCATCCGGTCCCACAGGAGACGCTTGGTCCCGAACTTCTGCCACACGCTGCGGAACAAGGCGCTGCATAGTTGTTGCGTCTGATCCACCAGGAATGCCAGCATCATCAGCATGGCAAACACCACCGACAGGTTTTCCTGGCCATGTCCGAAGTTGTGCTCGAAATGATACCCCTGGTTCTTCAGCGTGTTGAACGTCTCGTTCTCGATCTTCCAACGTGCCCGCCCGCCACGCATGACCAACCACACCGATTCCTCGGTCAACGCCACATCGGTCACCCAACTGAAATACTGTACCTTGCCGTCTGTGCTGACCTCCCAGTATTCCAGGAAGTTCACCAGCAGGGTTGGATGGCTGTCATTGCATGGCACCTGAGACAACCAGCGGAACTGCTGGAGCTTTCCCGTGTCCGGGTCGAAGAGCGTCAGCACCGCGGCGGTGCCCGCCTCGGTGGCCGCCGCCATGCGGGCGAACAGGGGACCGTGGTCGCCTGGCTTGGCCCCCAGGATGAAGTGCATCCGCTGCTCTTGCAGGTCCAAGATGTGCGGCCCGTTGGAACTCAGGCCGTCCTCGACCACGATGACGGGCAGCTGGGGGTGGTCTTGGCGGAACTTGCCCAGGAAACGCCTACAGGCGTTGCGTTCGCAGTCGTTCTTGGCCGAGCCGTCCTGCTGGATGATGGGCTCGGGCGCCACCGGGATGACCTCGGCGAAGTCCGGGTGGACAAGGGCCCCGCTCAGCAGCTGGTGCGAGTAGGTCACCTTCCCATTCTGGTGATGCTTCTCCAGGCAAGAGGCACAGTGGATCTTCTCGGAGGAGAAATAGCCGCTGCCGTCCAGGGAGAGCAGATAACAGCCCCGATAGAAGACGAAAGGCTCGAGCGCCTTGCCGCGTTGCAGTTCGCGGAAGACGTCGGTAAAGCAAGGACGCAAGCACTCGGGGTCAACCGGGTCGAGGAGGACGCGCATGTGCGTATCGGACGGGGCGTGTTCGATCCCGTAGATCGTGCGCAGGTTGTCGTCCTTGATGCGCTCCTGAAACTCCAGCAAGGAAGGCTCTTTCAGGGCGAACAAGGCGAAGCCGCTCATCAAGGCGTCGGACAAGGAAATGGTGCGGTCCTTCGCGCGACCGTCGGGAATCGTGTCAAACCGCCCCGCATTGCGGTGAGCAAGGCGTCCCAATCCAGGTGCTTGCGGACCGTCTGCCGGTGGCTGGCGCCCATTTCACTTCCCCCCGAGTAGGCGACGGACGTGCGATAGTGAACGGACGCTATTTGCGAAGCCGTCCCTTCAACTTGCCCCTTTTCTACTGCTGCGCACGCTCGCCGGGAACTGCTGCTGGTACTGTACCCGGCCGCCAACTTCTGGACATCCTGACTCGCATCAAGCCTCTAGATTCACCCGCAGATCCTGCCAAGTGATGACCCCGATCAATCGCCCCCTTTCCGGATCTGTGGGAGCCCTAGGAGGTGACTCCTGGTGCGACCCGGCCCAATCCTCCCCAATTTCCACCGCACCCAAAAAGCAGTTGCCTTCACTGCCCGCCGCCTGTCAGATAGATTACATGTCGACGAACCATGAACGGCCGATTACCGCAGCGCTGCGGCGAGCAATTGCCGAGAGCGGGCTTTCCTTCAACGCTCTGGAACGCGAAACCGGAGTGCTCCGCCAAAGTCTGATGAAGTTTGCCCGCGGCGAGCAATCGTTGCGCGGGGACTTCATGGACCGGCTGGCCGTGTTTTTCGGCCTGGAAGTGCGACCGGGCCGGCGCAAGAGGTAGGTGTCCCATGAAAGTCAGGGTCTATGTTCATCGTGCGGTAGGCGGCCGCTTCTGGGCAGAAGTGCCGGGCTTTCCGGGTTGCGTTTCCGAAGGGGATACTCTGGAGGAAGTCCGTGCCAACATCCGCGAAGCGTTTGAGGGAGTCTTGGAAGTGCTCCAAGACGATGCCGCGCCGCCGGATGAGCCGGGGACGCTTGAAGAAATCAACGTATGAAGCTGATTACAGGCAAAGAAATGTGCAAGGCACTGGAGCGTCGCGGCTGGATGCTACGGCGGATCAAGGGCGCGCACCATATCTACAACCTGCCCGGAGCGCCGCGGCCGATTCCTGTGCCGGTGCATGGCAACCAGACCTTGGCCGCGGGCGCGCAGCGTGCCATCATGCGCGCCGCCGGCCTGACCGACGATGACCTGTGATCCGAAAGGGTAGGTGAGCCGTGGGAACCGTTCTGAAGAAGCGGGTGGCGTTGCCGTAACTTCAAGTCCTGTCAAACGAAAAGACCCGCTGACAACGGCTGTCAACGGGTGTCTCAAAGTGGGCGCTACAGGACTTGAAGCTAATTCCAGGCCATTTCGCTTGCGTGGGCTTTGCATGGTTCTTGTATTGCAACTTGTTGCAAGTCAATGACATAGGCGATTCTAGCATTTGCCTTGCATGGGATCAAGATGGGCTTTGCGTGGCCAACATTGCGGCAGATTTGCGGCAGATTTCTCCAGGCAAGGCCACGAGTAGGAAGGTTCCTAGGCAAGGTGATACTCATTCACTCACCGCACCCTTCTCCACTTCACCCATCAGCCTCTTGAAGTCGTCACGCGACCCGAGCGGCTCGCGGGCTGGGTATTTCTTCAGACTGCTGCTTGGCGATGGGGACCCGGAAGGGCAAGACCAAAGGGCCGGCTTCAGGTTGAGCCGGCCTTGCGTCCGGGTCCCTCACGCCACAAGTTCCCACCCGGTGATTCGCTTGCCGTCCTTGTGCGTCGGGTGGCCTTCGCCCTGAATGTACTCGTCCGATTCGAGACTGTAGCTCAGCTCGGCGTTCTCCGCAAAAGGGGACCGAACGCAGGCGAAGTAGTGGCCGAAGCATTTTGAGCTTTCGCGGACACGGGTCCCAATGGTCCGGACCTCGCTGATTGGGTAGTCAAACTCGCGGCCGTTGAAGAATGACCGGACCACGTTACCGACCTTCAGATTCTTGACTTGTTCGTTCGTCATGGCTTGCTCCTTAGTACGGTAGGACTCGGATTTCGTGCCGCTTGTCGAGCTTGGCCGCGACGGCAATTGCCATCATCGCATCCGTGAAGATGCGTCTGGAACTCTACTCGCCGCCGACCTTGATAGCCACTTGCCACCGCATGACCACTCCCCCAAGAAGAGTGCGCCGGCTTCTTGGCCGGCGCACCTGATCATCACTTGCGGCTCTTCCCCCGCCAGCAACTCAACGGCCAATCCGAACCACGGCCGGTGATAGTGCAGGCAGTGGGCGTGAACGTATTCGGTTGTCGTCTCTTCATCGGGAACTTCCTTGCCGCTCTGCTCCAGGTAGCGCTTGAAGGTTTCGTAATTCTCAACTTGCCAGTGCTGCGTCTTCATTTCTGTATCTTTATGCGATCCTCGTTATCTCACCAAACAAAGATAGGATCGCGCAGCTGCGCGGGCAAATGGAGATCAGAGTTATTTTGATTATTTTTAGGCGTTACACTGGCCGAGACAGCCGGCACTTTGTCGGCCATTTGACGGCTTGTTAAGCAACGTGATCACGTCGTCAAGGAATCTTAGCCCGACGGTCCCCACAGTCGCGCACTCGGCAATCCCGTCGAGGCGGTGTTACCCGATACGCTGTCAAGGCTTGCGCCTCGAAGATCGAGAAAGCCGTGGACGGCGGTTATGGCGACAGGACTTCCTTGTACTTCGTGGCTTTAGTCGTGGCGCAAACGCGGACCTCAGCAATGGTGGATCGGCATGATGCCACCGGTTGGAATGTTTGCCCGTAGGAGGTCCGGGATAGGGAAACGACAGTTCCTTCTTGCCTTTATCACTCAGTCCTCTATAATTGATCTGTATCATCTACAGGCAGAATCATCGCCGCTTCTGCCAGGAGTGCCGTCCGCAGCCGTAGAGCTGTCTCCTGGGGAGGTCGGTATGATTATCGCAAGCGTGCGTGGCTGGATTGCTGCTATTGAGAATGCGTACCACCAGGCTCTGGTCAAGCGAACTGGTGACCAGACGTATCATTCGCTTGGGACTTCTCCCTGTCCGGCGCATCCCGGCTGAGTCTGGGTTGTGCATGGTGCTCAGGTTGAGCACTATCTGTGGGAAAAAGTGGACCCGCAAGAGCTCGCTGATAATCTGGTCGGGGAGATGCTGCCGTGGCATGTGTCAGCATGAGCAACACTCATCCCCAACCTCTCCGCGTCTTGGTTGTCGATGACAATCCTGACGTTGCCAATTCCCATGCGATACTCTTGGGACTGTGGGATTATGACGTGCGCGTGGCGTACTGTGGCCAAGTCGCCCTTGCGCTAGCCCAAGTGTACCAGCCTGTCATCGTTCTCTGCGACCTGGGCATGCCCGGCATGGATGGCTTATGTGTCGCTCGCCATCTGCGCGAGCAACTTGGAATGAAGCACGCCTTTCTGGTGGCCATCACGGCTTATGGCAGTCCTGAAGACTGCGCCAGTACCCACGAGGCCGGCTTTGATGAGCACCTCGTCAAACCCGTCGACCCCGAGGTTCTGCATGATTTATTGCAAGCCTGGGAACTGGCAGCGAAAAGTCATGCGACTTGGGCAGCCAGTCACCAGGCATCTGCATCTTGGTCCAGATGACCCAAGATGCTTCCAGGCGCCGTCGCTTGGGGACCGGGACGAATTGGCCTATGGGACGAGCAGCTAGCGGACGGCGTCTTCAATCGCGCATTTCAGCTGCTCCCACGGCCGGGGAGCCTCGTATCCGGACTCGATTGAGCAGGCTAGACAGGCATGCACCAGGGCATGCTCCCAGTCCTCCTCTTCGGCCGCTCTCACTGCTTTCTGGGCCTCTTGTGCGGCGCGGTGGGCGTCCGATTCGATCGCCTCTAACCACCGGGACGCAGACTCCCACTCGTCGACCAGCATGCCCGCACAGCAGCGGCGGGCCATCGGGCCGCGCACTTCGAGGCGACAGCCTTGGTCTTCGCCCAAACGCACCACGCCACCCCGCAGTCGGACATACTCGGCCCTGTCCACCAAGGAGGCCTGCTCGCCGATCGTAATGTCCCGGTGGGCGATTCGGTCCTCCGCGATCGCATGCCAGCGTTTGGCCCTCTGCTGAGCCACGCTGGCAGAGATGTTCTCCAAGTCCAAGCCCAGGCTGCCGTAGTGCGTGGGCCAGTTGCAGCCGAACCACTGTCCCTGAGCTTCATCGTAAGCCGCGTAGACGTCGTTGATCGTTGTCATTGCTGTACTCCTGGGAGCGCCGAGAGAATGGAATGTGTCGGGCAGCACGAGTTGCCGTACGGGAATCGAAACGGGCCAGTGCCCTGCCAGCACACCACATTGAGTGTGCCGGTACTCAGGAAAGGGGACACGAGTCTGGGTGGGCATCTCCGTGCGCCCCCGGACGAGGAAGAACGTCCTACTCCGCACGCTCGATGTCCGCCCGATCCGAAGGATGCTCTGGGGAAGAGGAAGGCATCAGGAATGAAGAGTCACGCCGGTATTGTATACACTTTCACTACAAATGTCCATACTTGGATGGAATAATCGTTCCTCCCGTTGCTCTTACGACAATTAGGGGGGCCGCGAGGCAGCTAGACTGAAGCGCCAAGGGCCGTCAACCACGGAACTCCCTCTTCTGGCCGCAGTGCTTCGCCATCAGCGTGCATCGGGATTTTCGGTGGAGTAGGACGGTCTTTTTTGTGCTTCCGTCGGCAGGTTGGCCGGCTGGTCGGGAGTGATAGCCGTATTCTCTTTTGGAGCCGCGGCACACCAAGCTAGGGCCAAAGTAACACGAGCCAGGGGAGCATCCAGATTCTGGGAATCTGGATGCTCCCCTGGCTCGTGTTACTTTCGGAAACAACCGGTCCCCAGCCGGTCGGGACAGCCGGGGGTCCAGAAGCTTATCGGCCGCGCTTAGAAACGACTGCCGGAGCCGCTCTTGGCGCGGGCCCCGTAGCCACCCTGGCCTCGGTCGCCGCCGGAGCGAGACCGCTCCTCGCGCGGCTTGGCCTCGTTGACGGTCAACGTCCGACCCTGGAACATCGCCCCGTTGAGGTTGGCGATGGCTTCCTCAGCCCCGTCTGCCAGTTCAACGAAACCGAAACCACGTGACCGGCCGGTGTCCCGGTCGGCAACGACCTGGGCCGTCGTCACGCTGCCGTACTGGCCGAACGCCTCGCGGAGGTCATCGGCCGTAGTTTGAAAAGAGAGATTTCCGACGTACAGATTCTTGCTCATGGTAATCCTTTGCGGGCCTCGAAAGCTCCGCGCTCAACGAAACTGCCACCCGAAGGTGGCCCGGAAGACTAGCGGCGAAAGAACTCAAGCCGGTCCGACGCAGTGGGCGTTCGCAGCTCCCGACAGGGCTGCAACGCGCAGGGCACCGAAGAGGCTCTCACTCACTGGCAACACAGGCTTGACAATCTCGGAGGCTATGAGAAAGGAAAACTCAGAGCAGAGAAGGGCAAAACACGGAAGCAGCGATCACCTTATCATCTTCCAAACAGGCGAGCACACGCCCGCCCCACACTTTAGGTTAGATGCCGGGGTTTCCCAAAGGATTCGCCGACTTCCTACCTTTCTTCAATTGTACACCAGCGGGCGAAAATGACAAGGAAGACAAAAAAATCCTGCCGTTGGCTGCTCCGGCGTCGCCCAGTCACCGAAGCTGTCATCCGGCAGGACAGGACTACTCTATCACAGCCGGCTTGGCGTGTCCTCAAGAAAACCGGTGGGTCACGAGAACTGAAGCCGCTGCGCGGTCCTGCCGCGATTCCTTGGCAAGTACCGCTTTCCTGGCCAAACCAGGCATGCCTTCGAGGCCAGTGCATTGAACCGAATTGCTCCGGAGCATCTTGCTGTCCTCGTTCACTACGGTCACGAAGACCCCGATCTCTTCCTCGGTCCTCCGGTCAAGCGTGAAAACTGTTGTGTTCATCATGCAGCCCCTCCGTCGCGATGCGCCGAATCCTGATTGCAACTCGACGGCCACCTGTTCCTCTTCCTTGCTCGTCCAAGACTCACCTTGGCCACGGAAATACTCTCCAGCACCTGGACCTCCCTGGCGAAGACTTGACAGATCTCGCCGACGTTCTCCTCGCTGCCGACGCCTGATCTAGCGATCCTAAATATGCCAATAACTTTCGATCGGATCAGCGATTTGATCTTAGACGATCCGGATCATAGCTTTCAGGTAAGTACACGAGACAACGAGAGGAGATCGGACATGGTTGCCCACTACGAGGTCAAGAGCTACGAAACGCTCAAGGCTTACCTTGCGGACAACGGCATCAAGCTTCCGGCAGAGAAGATCGCAAACCAGATCGTTTGGGGCTACTACTTGCACTACTGGAGTCCTTGGCTGGCCTACGGCTTCCACTTGATCAAACAGAAGTACAAGTACGGGATGGTGGCATGAGGAGCGAGGCCCGGTCGGAAAACGACTGGGCCTTTTTTCGTTGGCGTTAGGCAAGCTTGACTTCGCCACCCTGGCCTGTCGCCCCTTGCTCGGCGCCAAGAACGAGACTCTTGGGCAAAGGCTGCAACGGTTACGCCAAGAGGCGGGACTGACCCAAGAGCAGCTTGCTGCGAAGGCTGGACTGTCGATCCACAACGTCCGTAATTAGGAACACGATCACCGGATGCCTGGGCTTGTGGCGGTCTATCGGCTGGCACAGGCGCTGGGCGTAGCGATGGAGGTCTTTGGGGAATGTGCAGCGCAGGCCGAGAGCAAGACGACGCGGGGCAACCGGGGAAAGGGGTAAATCGGCGGCGCCCTTGGGAAGTGACCTGAGCCAATGGGAGGGCAGTGTTCGCTCAGAAAACAGTTGCATTTGACTCGGGCAGCCGGCTATCCTAGCGTGGTAGAAGGTCACTGCTGCCTGGTGCGCCTCTCATCGGTCTGGCATGGCTGCATTTTTTTGAAGTTTCCCTTGTTTGCACGGAGGGACTTTGGGATACTGCTTCATGGCTCAGTCGCGTGTGCGATTGAGCATATGAGGATAGGTGAAATAGTTAATGGATGTGAACTATCCTGGCCTACTGTTTCTTTGTTTACTTATCGTGCCGGCGGGCCGCTTCCAGAATCCGAATCTTTGTTAGAGGAGGGTAGACTATCGAATAGATTCCAAAATCATGATTCCGGGTCACGTAGACCCACTGAGGGGCTTTGAACTATCAAAAAAAGATTATTAAACAAAAAGCACGGCGTACTGATCGTCACATCTAGCGGCGTTTGTCGCCCTGCGTATTTGAACGGCACAATCCAAAACATTTGCGGGTCTTGTTGCTCAACACGGATTCAGGATTCTGATTCCTTGGATTCCTGAAGCCACCTTATACCAACTCTCAGAAGCTCCGCCAAAATGAAGAGACCTGCGCAGATGCCGCGCCTTCATCGACGCGAGCCGACTTGCCATTATACGAAAACTATCTCGAATGCACGGACTTGAAGTTCGCGCTTGAGGTGCGTGAAGGGGGAGAGCCTTCACTGCTCCGGCCGGCGCGATCTCATGTCTTACGAATCAGCCGAGCTGGCTCCACGGCTGATCCTCGCTGTCCGTTTGTGGTTCAGAACCAATGCCTGCGCGATCAGGTTCTTTGTAGCATATGGTGTTTGTCTTTCATCGCTCTCTTTTGATGATTGTTTATTCAAAGACCTGACAAGAAATCCGATTGAATTTATTTGAATCAACAAGACGGCCTGGGGCTGCTATGCCAAGCAGTCACAGGCCCTGTCCTTTTCAAGGTATTAACTATGTCTATTAACGTTGTAACGGTGCAAAGTGATAATCACGTTCCTCCTTCCGCACAAGAAACCCTTGCAGCTGCGCTTGGCTACTTGCGGAAGGGCTTCCGAGCCATTCCTATCCCGCTTGGCGAGAAAGCGCCAAAGATCGAGAAATGGGGCAAGCTCCGGCTCGATGAACAGCAACTGCGAGATGTCTTCGGTCCGAGGCCCTCCAACATTGGTCTGCTGACTGGGGAGGCATCGGACTGGTTGGTCGATGTCGATCTGGACTGCCCGGAAGCGATCTCCGCGGCCCATGAACTCCTGCCGAAGACGCCAGTTCGAGCTGGGCGAGCGAGCAAGCCGGAGTCGCATTGGTTCTACCGGTGCGCGGGACTTGAGACAAAGGAACTGTTCCAAAATAACTTGTCGAATTGTTACTCTCGCGGTGAGATCGTATAATTCCACTCTCCGTGGAACTTATGCCTCTTGATTTGGATCGCTGCCAATTCTTCGTCGGTGACTTTGATCCCTGTCTTGTAAGT